>DATDGE010000299.1:0-4184 GCA_036522255.1 Nitrososphaerales archaeon
GCCTCGGTCCTCAAGCGGATGAACGAACTTTGCAAGGTCCACGTCGACAGGAAGCTCTTCCTGGCGTACTCCAGGCTCGCCGGGACCATGAACGTCGACGAGTTCGGCTCGCTTTCGGAGCAGCGCGACGTCATAGCGAAGAAGCTGAAAGTCGACGGGAAGGAACTCGAGTCCCAGCTCGCTCCACAGGAGGCAATGTACGCCATCGCCGACCACGCAAGGACGCTGCTCTTCTCGATCGCCGACGGGATGCTCCCGAGCAACTCCGGGGGAGGATACAACCTGAGGATCGTGTTCAGGAGGGCAATGAACTTCATCAAGCACCACAAGTTCCCACTCTCAATAACGGACGTCGTCAACTGGCACATCGACCACCTGAAGGCCATGTACCCCGAGCTCGCGGACCACAGGGACGACGTCGCCAAGGTCCTCGAAGTCGAGGCGGCACGCTACCAATCCTCATCGGAGCGCGTTTCGAAGATCGTGTCTTCTTTCTCTTTGGCTGGCAAACCTGTACCCACCGACCAGCTCATCCGCCTGTACGACTCGGACGGTGTCACACCGGAGCAGCTGGCCGATGCGGGGGCCCAAATCGAGAAGCCCGAGGACTTCTACGAACAGGTCCAGGCCAGGCACGTTGCCCGCCGCTTGGAGGGACCGAAGCAGAGATTCGACACAGCTGGCCTTCCGCCCACGAAGCTGCTGTACTACGACGATGACGCGAAGTCCGATTTCAAGGCCAGGGTCGCCAAGGTCTTCAGCGGCGGCTACGTCGTCCTCAACCAGACGGTCTTCTACCCCAGAGGTGGGGGCCAGGAGCCTGACAAAGGAACCATCGGGGACGCAAGGGTGGTCGACGTGGAAAAATACGGAGACGTCGTCATTCACAAGGTCGAAGGTAAGGCGCCCAAGGCAGGGACCACTGTCGCCTGCCATGTCGATACGAGGCGGCGACGGAGGATCACTCAGATTCACACGGCGACGCACATCATCAACGGCTCGTCCCGCCAGGTGCTGGGACCCTGGGTCTGGCAGCATTCGGCTTTCAAGGAAGAAGACTACGGAAGGATAGACATCACTCATTTCGCCCATCTTACCGATGGCGAGGTGCAGAAGATCGAAGACCTGGCCAACGAGATCGTGAGGAGGAACCTCCCGGTGAAGAATTCCTTCATGCCAAGGCAAGAGGCTGAGGAGAAGTACGGCTTCAGGCTCTACCAGGGTGGTGTAGTCCCAGGAAATCTCATCAGGGTAGTGAACATCGGGGGGTGGGACATCGAGGCCTGCGGAGGGACTCACACGAGGAGGACGGGCGAGGTGGGCCTCATCAAGGTGACCAAGGCGGAGCGCGTCCAGGACGGGGTCGAGAGGCTCGAGTTCGTCGCCGGGGAGGCCGCCATCGAATACATGCACAAAATGGACTCAGAGCTGCAGGAGCTCTCTAGCGTCCTCGGCACCCAGAGGGAGAACCTCCCGAAGGTGGCAAAGACCATCCTCGGTGAGCTGGAGGCAGCCCGCTCTCGCGAGAAGAGCCTCGGCCAGACGATAGTCGAGATGTCTTCCAGCGGGATCAGTGCCCAAGCAAAGAGCCTCGGCCAGGCAAAGCTTTACGTCTCTAAGAATCCCACCATCGGCGAGGATCAGATTATTGCTCAGGGTCAGAAAAGCGTCGCCGCCGAACCATCCCTGATCTACATCGCCCTGTTCCCCTCAGGAAAGTCTGCCAGAATCATCTGTTTCGTCGGCTCCACGGCCCGGCAGGCAGGGTTCTCAGCCGCTGAGATCGTAAGAAAGCTTGCCCCGATCCTCGGTGGGTCCGGGGGAGGCTCGCCGACCTTCGCCCAGGGCGGGGGCCCGCTGACGGACAAGATTGACGAGGCAGCAGCCTTGGCAGAGAAACTCCAGCCCTCGGAACAGAGTTGAGTCGGATGTCCACGAAAGAGAAGTACTGGCTGAAGGTATGGAACGACAAGCACGCCTTCGAACCAGACCCGGTGTCCGGCAAGAAGAAGATGTTCGTCACAGTCCCTTTCCCCTACATGAACGCCCCGGTCCACGTCGGGACAGCGTTCACGCTGGCGCGGGTTGAGTTCTATGCCCGTTTCAGGCGCCTGCAGGGGTACAACGTCCTCTTTCCCTACGCCTGGCACTGGACCGGGAAGACGATCGTCGGCATGAGTCAGAGGCTCAAACAGGGGGACCAGTCGGTCAGGCGCGCCTTCATCGACATGGACGGAGTTCCTGAGAAGGAGGTCGAGAAGTTCGTCGACCCCGAATATCTGGCGTCATACTACACCAAGGTGAGCCGCCAGGTGATCAAGGATACTGGCTTCTCAATCGACTGGAGACGAGAGTTCAGGACAATCGACCCGGCCTTCAGAAAGTTCGTGGAGTGGCAGTACCTCCGTCTGAGAGAGCTCGGGTACGTCGTCCAGGGAACCCACCCTGTTGTATGGTGTCCCTTCGACAAGAGCCCGACCGGGGACCACGACAGGATGGAGGGGGAGGGGGTCTCCCCGGAGGAGTTCAACCTGATCAAATTCCACCTGGGGGAGTTCGCCCTGGTAGCGGCAACTCTGCGGCCCGAGACGATTTACGGAGCAACCAACATCTGGGTCAACCCCGACGCTGAGTACAGCGAGGCGAGGGTCGATGGGGAACTCTGGATCGTCAGCTCTTCCGCTCTGACCAAACTGGTCGAGCAGAAGCACGACGCAGTCCCGGTCCGGTCGTTCAGGGGCTCAGAGTTGATGGGCAGGTACGCCATGGCGCCACTCACCGGCAGGTCGCTCCCTATTCTGCCCGGGAAGTTCGTCGACGATTCCCTGGCGACGGGCGTCGTCTACAGCGTCCCGGCCCATGCTCCCTACGACCTTATGGCCCTCCGTGACATCCAGGAAGGCAGGGTCCAGGCGGGGAGGCCGGTCAAGGAGATCGCAGACAAGATCGCCGCCATTCCAATCCTCACCCTGAGCGGGTACTCTGCGTTCCCCGCCAGCGATGCCATCAAGAAGATGGGCATCAAAGACTCCCTGGACCCTCGTCTGGAGGCCGCCACCGCAGAGGTGTACAGCGCCGAGTTCCACAGGGGTGTCCTGTCGCCGGCGTCCGGCCCTCTCGCCGGCCTGACCGTCAGCGAGGCCAAGGCAAAAGCGGTCGAGCTATTGACGAAGACAGAGCGCTTCGGCAAGATGTACGAGCTCCCCGAGAAGGTCGTCTGCCGTTGCGGGACGAGGTGCTACGTCAAAATCCTCGAGAACCAGTGGTTCTTGAACTACTCGAACCCAGCCTGGAAAGCAAAGGCGAAGCTAGTAATCGAGCGAGCCGCTGTCTTCCCCGAGGAGGCGCGGCAGTGGTTCTACTCGACCATCGAATGGCTCAACGACTGGCCCTGCGCCAGGCGGTCGGGGATGGGGACGAAGCTCCCCTGGGACAAGGAGTGGATAGTCGAGACACTGAGCGACTCCACCATCTACATGGCATACTATAGCCTGAGCAAGTTCGTCAACCTGGAGAAAATCGGTCCCGACAATCTGACCCCCGAAGTCCTGGACTACGTCTTCTTTGGGAAGGGGAACCCGGCTAATCTGTCCAAAGCAGCCAAGATGACCGAGAAGCGGCTGAGGGAACTCCGAACCGAGTTCACCTACTGGTACCCGGTCGACATGCGTAATTCCGCAAAGGAGCTGATTCCAAACCATCTTACGTTCTACCTCTTCCACCACGCAGCATTCTTCCCAGAGAAACAGTGGCCGCGAGGCGTCGGGATCAACGGCATGATTCAAATCGAAGGGAAGAAAATGAGCAAGACCAAAGGAAACTTCGTGACATGGAGGGCCGCCCTAGAGAAATACGGGCCCGACGGATTCAGGCTTGCACTGGCCCTGACCGCCGACGGGATGGACGACGCGGACTGGAGGGACAGGGCGGCAGAGGACGCGAAGTCGAAGGTCGAGTCCGTAATCCCATTCGTGAAGAAGACCCTGAAATCAGCCTCGAACCGCGAGGAGAATCAACTGGACTCGTGGCTCGTCTCGTCTGTCCATAGGAGGATAACCACCACCACTGAGGCGATGGAGGAGATGAAGATGCGTCGCGCGTCTGCGACGACCTTCCTCGACACCTGGAACGACATCAGGTACTACATCCATCGGACCAGAGCCCCGAGGAAACAGACCCTCGTC
>DATDGE010000300.1:0-4306 GCA_036522255.1 Nitrososphaerales archaeon
TGTAGTAAATCGTGGCCTCCGCAGTCAGCGCAGATGTCTGTGTGGACCCTCCGTGGACGTAAGTGAGCGTCGGAATTGGGAATCCACTCCCTCCCCGGTCAATGTAATTCATCGTAATCTGAATGTCCCCAAGCGGTGTCCGAAGTTGCAAAGTTTGCCCGGAGCCGATGGTCACGGTCCCGGAATCATAAATTGCTCCGTTCAAGTAAATCTGAAGCAGATAGACGCCCGGATGGACCGACACGATGACCTGACTCCCCGTGAACTGAGTCTGAAATGGGGCAGCATTCGGAAACGTTGAGTTCGAGACATAAAGCGTCCCGATGACCACCGGCGTCTGTACGGCGATCGTCCCTGTTCCCCCCTGAGTGTACGATTGCCCCAGCGAACCTGCGCCGGCCTGGACCCGTGCTATCAGCGAACCAGTTGCTGGAACGTAGCTCCCAAGCGAAGCGACGCTACTGATAGTTTCTGCCGTGTCTCCTCCAAAGTTGTACGCATTCGGCACCGTTTGGAAGTTGTGACCATTCCAGTAATACAAAGACAAACGCAGGTCTGAATTGACGTCGGCTGTCGACAGGCCTCCACCGGGTCCTCCCAGGACCAGCTCAGAGTCGAAGTAGGTGCCTCCCGGGTTGTATGTGTTCCCGTTGACCTCGAACCCCGTGAGCGCAGACACATGGTTTGCAGTCCTGAAAGTCACATTGTCGTAGGTCTGGATCCCCAAACCGTCGTCGTACTGGAACTTCACGGTTGGCTGCCGATTTGAATTGAGGCCGGTTGTTACGAGGAAGGAGACAGTGGCCGGATAAGCGAGGTTGATTCCATTCCCAGCGCCAACTGCGGGGAGGTCGTAGTAGTAACCTGTCCCGTGGTAGGTCGCAACCTGGCCGGTACCCGAGACCGCCGACCCGACCATGTTCGCACTGTGAGAGGTAAAGTTCCAAATGTTGTCGATGAAAAATATCTGATTCGTGCTGGTGTCAATCTGGGCCACGTCCTGCACCCAGTATGCGTATTGCACGTTCCTATCCGTGAAGGCGAGTACCACGTTGAGCTGGAAACTCATTGAAGGGTCCCCAGTAGCGTTCCGGGTTTGGAGAGAATCTATGTACACGTTGCCCTGGAATGCGGTCGCCGAATACTGGTAGGGCCCACCTGGCCCGACGCCGTAGTCAGCAATCCCCATCGGGGCCGGTTCGGTGGAATAGGCGCGGAATACATCGACTGCCTGGGACGAGACCTGAGGCGCCCCTGACACTGAATTCGGGACCCACGCGTGCGATGGCCCGGAGCTGTTCTTGGCGCCGTTTGGCGAGCGGGCGAGAGCAGGAATGGAAGCAGATGACGCCAGTAATATCGCAACCAATGCCACGGACGCGTAGCTCCATGGCATCCGAGCAGGGGCCATGTCAATCTCGCCAGTTGGGTCGCGCCATCTCCGGACGAATAACGCTTTCCTTTACTCCGCCGTTGCTTTCTACTCTTTGTCGATGAACTCTTCGGCCTTCGGCGGGTCCGGTGGGAGCCCCTTCCGCTTCCTTATCTCGGTGACTAGTCCCCAGAGCATGTTCTGCGGCACTGCCTGCCATGTCTTGAAGTGGGTGCTCCATACTGCCTTGCCCGCGGTGGCGCCTCTCATCTTCTCGCTCAGGTCGAAGGTCTCCGAGGCAGGGATCTCGCCTTCCACCACCGTCATGACCTCCTTCTGGTCGATTTTGACAAGCTTCCCTCTCTTCGAGCTTATGACCCCGGTCACAGCGCCGATGAGGTCCGAAGGACCCTTGACCTCTATCCCGAGGATGGGCTCCAGCAAGGTGGGGTTGGCTGAAAGCAAGGCACCGAGTATGGCGCGCCTGGATGCCGGCATCAGCTGGGCGTAGGTCCTGTGTGCGGCGTCTTCGTGTGGGACGTAATTGGTCAGAGCGACCTTGACCCCTCTCGTGAACTCATAGGCGAGGGGCCCGTTCTTCATGATGTCGTCGAAACCAGCACGGATGGAGTCCATGGACTCCTGGAGGAACTGGACCCCTTTGGTCACCTCCGTCAGGATGTTACCCCTTTCGTCTATGGCCTGGAAGTTCCTTGCCTGGTCCGGGTCCCAATCGTGGTCGCGCAGGGTCTTGATCACAGCTTTCTTCTCCGTGTTCTCCGTTATGGTCCCGTTGCGGATGAGCTCGATGACCTCGGGCTCCAGGGGCTCGACCTCGATGAATATCTTGTTGTGCCTGTTAGGAGACCGGGCCATGATGGGGCCGGCTCGGGCGCGGATCGTCTCCCTGTAGTTTATGATCGGGGGCGATGTGATGATCTCGAGGCCGGCCTGCTGGATCTGGGTGGTCGCGATCTCAAGGTGGAGCACCCCCATCCCCGCCATAAGGGTCTCCCCTGATTCCTGATTTATTGTGATGACGAGGTTGGGGTCCTCGATGTTGAGCCGCCTCATGACCTCGACGAGCTTGGGGAGGTCTCTGGGATGCTTCGCCTCTACCGCCACTGTCACGACCGGCTCACTCACGTAGTGGATCGACTCGAACGGCACCACACCCTTCAGATTGGAAATCGTCTCGCCTGACCTGATGTCCAGGCCGAGGAGCGCGGGTATGTTCCCCGCAGGCAGGGAATCGACGATCTCCCTCTGGAATCCCATGAATATCTGGACCGACTGGATCTTCCCCTCCCTCTTCGAGTTGAGGAGGTACACCGGGTCCCCGTTGCTCACGCTCCCGGAGAAGAGGCGGCCGACGGCCACGAGCCCGGCGGCAGGGTCGACGACGACGTTTGTGACCATCATGACTGTCGGCCCGTTCTCGTCGCAGGTGAGGAGGGCCTTCCCCACGTCGCTGTTCAGGTCCCCCGCGGACCAGATCTTGGGGATGCGATAGGCTTGGGCCACATGTGGCGGCGGGTGGTGTCTGACGACCATGCCCAGGAGGGCTTCGTGGAGGGGTAGTTTCTGGCCGAGGGCCTCCGGGGTCGAGGTGCCGTAGGCGTTGATTATGTCCTTGAAGGACATGCCCGCGACCTTCGCCATGTCGAAGTTGAAACCCCACTTGTCCTTCGAAGACCCGAAGGCCACCTGGGCGTCTTGGACCGACACCTTCCACTTCTGTTTGTACTCTGGCTCCGCGTAGGTATCGATGAGGCGGTTGAAGTCCCTGACGATGCCGAAGAGCCACTCCTGCATCTTTTCAGGTGAGAGCCTGAGCTCCTTGATCAGGCGGTCGATCTTGTTGATGTACACGACAGGGCGGACACGTTCCTCCAGGGCCTGACGGGTGACAGTCTCGGTCTGAGTCATTATGCCTTCGACGGCGTCTATTACGACGATGGCTCCATCGACTGCCCTCAAAGACCTTGTAACTTTCCCAGTGAAATCTATGTGGCCCGGCGTGTCAATCAGGTTGATGACGTAGGGTTTTCCCCCGGTTTCGTAATACAAAGTGACATTCGCAGCCTTGATGGTCATCTGCCGCTGCTGTTCCAGCTCCATGTAGTCTAGTGCGAGTGCCTGTCCGGCTACGCTGGGGCTGAGCATCCCAGTCGCTGCGAGGAGCGAGTCAGAAGTCGTGGTCTTCCCATGGTCAACGTGCGCGATGATCCCAAGGTTTCGTATCTGTTCCCGGTTGTGAACTATCTTGAGAGCCTCTGAAGTTGTCTTGAATTTCGGCATGATTTGACCTTAAACAGCCGCTTGGTGAAGCAGTTATGAATCTTTTTGTCGTTGAACCCGTTTGATTCAGGAGGCAGGTTTTGAGTTTGCGTATGTTCTGGGCGGAGGAGTCTGAAATTTCCCCGTACTGAGTCTTGGGAGAGCCAAGCTTGAGTTTGGGGCATCCCTTAAAACAAAATCCCCAAGGCGTGAGAATGTGGTGGCTGACCTGGCGACCAACAACCTATTCGTAATCATCGCGGGTCTTCTCGTTTTCACGATGACACCTGCCGTAGGCCTCCTGGAGGTTGGGGAACTGGGAGTGAAGTTCTCGAATGTGAGCCTCCTGAAGGTCATGCTCATCACTGGTATCGGCTTCGTCGTAATGGCCATCATAGGTTTCAACACTGCGTTTGCGCCGACGATCGGTGGGGTGATTGGTGACCCCTCTTATGGGGCAGGACTCTTTCTCGGTGGCTTCTCCGCCAATGCGGCAGGACTCCTATCCGGCGTCTTCTGGTCGATGACGCCGCAATACTTTGGCACGGGCCTGACAACGGGCACCTACTTCCTGTTTGAGACGTCGTTCGCCACCGTGACCCTTGCCCTGGTCGGCGTTATCGTCCTGAAGAAAGTCAAGCTTGAGGCATTTGC
>DATDGE010000301.1:0-14544 GCA_036522255.1 Nitrososphaerales archaeon
CTCGTAAGGGGGAATTCCAGGGCCAGCGTCGATGACGCCCGCGAGCCTGGAAGGTTTCTTTCTTCACTTCAGGAACTCGCGATGGCGGCCAAGCCAGTTGATACTGAACTCAGGTTGACAAAACCTCCCCGGAGAATATTGACCCTCAGCGAGGACACTCAGCCATACGGCCCATCAGGGCCGCTTGACAAGTTCAAGATTGACAATCCCTCTGTGGACAGAAGGGTGCAGACCGCGTACTACGACCGAGACCTTGACGCCGCGGGGGCGGTGGGGGAGCTCTATCGGAAAGGGGTGCTGGTCACAAGGATCCAGAAGGCGTTCTCCCTGGGAATGTTCGGGGTGGGGACGAGGAGGAAGATTGTGCCGACGCGATGGAGCATCACCGCCGTCGACAGCTCGATTAGTCTGGAACTGATCGAGAAGGTCAAGCGACTCCCTACCATCGACGAGTACAGGGTGTACGGATTCAGGGTCTACGACAATCAGTACGTAGCGATTCTCCTCCCAGAGCCATGGAGGTTCGAGTGGATAGAGGCGTGGTTCCCCAACACGACCTGGAACCAGTTCACGACCGCCCCCTACATTATTGGGGACTACGAGGAGTACTTCGGGAGGACAAAGTACGCCAAGGTAGGGGGATGCTACTATTCGACGAGGCTGGCGGTGACCGAGGCGCTGGATAGGGAGCGGAAGCAGGCCGCGGCCATCGTACTTCGCGAGACCTACCCGGGATTCATAATGCCTCTGGGAGTTTGGAATGTGCGGGAGAGCATACGGGAACTGATGAAACAGCCCTTCGAAAGGCACGAGACCTTCCGGGGAGCCATGGACTCAGCGCTCTCGAAGCTTGCTATTTCCAAATCGAAGTGGATGAGTGAGAGCGTCCTGATTTCGAGAGAACTCACGCAGACCAAGATCAGCGCATACCGGTAGGCTTCAACGTTATAGCAGGCCGGATTCCTTCGAGGGAGGAATGACAAAACGCCTCTTCTGGGAGGACATGTATCTCCGCGAATTCGACGCAGAGGTAACATCAGCGGACGGGAACAGGGTAGTGCTGGACAAGACGGCCTTCAACCCCAGAGGGGGAGGACTCGTTTCGGACACTGGGACGCTTGGAGGCTCGAGGGTTTCGGAGGTCGTCAAGGAGGGCGAGGAGATATTCCACATTTTGGAGTCTCCCGGCGGGCCGAAGCCCGGGGAAAAGGTCCACGGGGTATTGGACTGGGAGAGGAGGTTCAGGATAATGAGGATGCATACGACGGCCCACATCCTGAGCTCCGTCGTCAACGGAGAGACAGGGGCGCTTATCACCGGGAATCAGATCAGTCCTGAGGAATCTCGGGTTGACTTCAACCTCGACGATTTCGACAGGGGCAAGATGACCAACTACATAGACAAAGTGAACGAGGCTGTCGGCAGAAAGCTCGAGGTGAAGACATACTTCATGAAGAGGGACGAGGCACTCGCCAAGCCGGGATTCGTCAAGCTCGCGAATGCCATGCCTCCGTCGGTCGACATCCTACGGATTGTGGAGATAGGGGACGTCGATACTCAAGCCGACGGCGGGGTACACGTAGGAAACACAGGAGAGATAGGAAAGGTCGTCGGTTTGAAAGCTGAGAACAAGGGGAAGAGCAACAGACGGCTCTACTTCACGGTGCAGTGAAGCATGGTTAAGAAGAACCAGAGTGAAGATAATTGGCGAATGCCGGGAGAGAGCCACGACGGCGTGCCGGAAGAAGAAGAGGTCCTGATCTCATTCGTAAGGTCAAAGGACGGGAAGACAAAGACCATCCCCGTCTGGTTCACCGTAAGCGGAGGGAAGTTGGAGTTGTTGCCGATGTACGGGTTGAAGACGAAGTGGTTTGCTGAGATAGAAAAGACTGGAAAAATCGACCTGAAGGTCAAGGAGTGGAAGAAGACCTCCAGACCCAAGATTCTGCGAGACTCAAAAGCGATTGACGACATCAAGCGCAGGTTCAGCGTGAAATACGGAGCAGGTCAGGTGAAAAAGTACTACCCGACCTCGGATATTGCCTTGGAAATCTCGGTCTAGTGAAATTATCTTCTTCGCGCGACCCAGACAGGCATCCTCTTCGCCGTGCAGTTACCGCAGAAGGTCTTCATCTGCCTGCTCGTTTCGTCGAAGATGGTAGTCGAGTGGGACATGCAAACCTGGGCACTGCACTCAGCGCACACCGCTACGGCGTGGCCCTTGCAAACCGAACATCTTGCCATTGTTTTATCTCAATTATCCCGCGACAAACATGCACGCCCGGAGCCTCGTCGAGCTTGTTAGAGTTCGTCGGAGCGGCGAACGTTGCGGGTCTGGCGCAAAGTGTCTAGGACGCGCCCGGTTAATAAACCAGCGCCCTAAATTGGGAGCTTGACTTCGCCGGGAAACTCCGGGACACCTTTCAGCTCCAGCGACTTCGAGTATTCCTTGGCCTGGGCTTCTGGGACCCAGGCGCTCATGGTCTTCGAGTTGCCATCGCCATCGCAGATTACCAAGGCGGCCAGGCTGTTCTTGCCCGGGACCACCTTGTGAAGCATCTCCTCTCCTACCGGGGTCCAATCCATCACTCCCAGCTTCAGGAAGAGCATCGGGTAGCAGGGGCCGGCTACGCCCTGCAGGACGTTGATGGATTCGTTGACTCGGCGCCTCCCTTCCTGGACGGCCGCGAAGTAGTCCGAGTCTCTAGCCTCCAAGGTAGAGCAGTGTGAAGACGCCGACGAGCGAAAGGACAACGCCAGCGAACTGGTTAAGTTCCAGTCGCTCCTTGAGGAAGACAAGCCCGTAGGCGGAAGCCACGGCCCCTCCCATGCCAGAGAGTGCGGCGACGACAGGGAGCGTTCCACCGACTGCAGATATCCCATAGGTGAAGGAAAGGAAGCCGGCCGCTTCGAGGACTCCCATTACCAGGATTATCCTCGAGAAGGCGAGTCGGGAAGGCCTGACCTGCTGGTGCAACACCGGCGCTAGCAGGAAGCCTGCGATGATGGCGACGGATCTGAGGACCATTGCGGGGACGACTATACTGACGAATGGTGCCGCGTACCCGATGCCAATGTACACTGTCCCGAAGAAGAGCGAAGACCCGATGGCCGATCCGAGGCCCGCGGTGATGTTGGGCGCCCCCTT
Source organism: Nitrososphaerales archaeon (assembly GCA_036522255.1). Lineage (GTDB taxonomy): Archaea > Thermoproteota > Nitrososphaeria > Nitrososphaerales > Gagatemarchaeaceae > UBA183. The sequence goes on from DATDGE010000301.1 coordinate 3,149, forward strand.
GCCCCCCAGGTAAGCACTGAGCTCGGAGAATCGGGTGGAAAGCAGGATGACCCCGACGATGATTCCTGCGATGGCAAGAATCCGGGTCGACGACAGGAAAGTTCCCAATATGATTACGGAAAGGACGGTGGTCACGGCGGGAAATGTGTAGGCGACGGGCGCCACAACCGACACCACGCCCTTGTGGAAGGCCCTGTATAGAAAATTGAATGCGACGAAATTCAGGGCCCCCGCCCCGACCAAGACTAAGATTGGAAAGGTAGCGAGCTCAATGTTGGGGCTCAGCACAGGCACCAGGGCAATGAGCACGATGAGGGTGACGACGTTTGAGTATACGACGGTCTTGTAGTACCCCACCTTCTCTGACTGGTACCTTGAAAGGTAGTCCGCAGTCCCCCAGCAGAAGGCTGTAGCGAGACCAGCTTCAATCGATGAATACACCAAAATGTTTTGCTGGCAGCCTCATCAGATTCGGCTTTAAGAGGAGTACTTCGGCCGGACGAATCCTTGAAGGTCGACGCCGAGGTCGCCCTGGGGTCACCGGTGGAGGCGGTGGAACTTGCGAGAAAGGCCGAGGAGTTCGGGTTCGACTGCTTCTGGGTAAACGAAATCAAACATGATCCCTTCGTCCAGCTTGCCCTGGCTACCCAGTCCACGAAGAAGATCGCACTTGGGACGTCCATCGCTTTGGCATTCACGCGGAGCCCGACGACTCTGGCGTACACAGCGTGGGACCTGCAGAGCGTTTCCCAGGGAAGGCTCCTGCTCGGGCTCGGCAGCCAGGTGAAGGGACACCTGGAGCGAAGGTTCGGGATGAAGTGGGAGGCCCCCGCCCCGAAGATGAAAGAGGTCATTCGGGCCATGAGGGCGGTCTGGAAAAGTTGGCAGACTGGGACGAAGCTTGATTTCAACGGGAAGTTCTTCAAACTGGACCTCATGACTCCTTTCTTCAGTCCGGGTCCGATTGAACATCCATCGATTCCAATCTACGTGGCAGGCGTCAACGAGGGAATGTGCAGGCTGGCAGGGGCGGTGGCCGATGGATTGCACGTTCATCCTCTCCACACCATGAGATACCTGAGAGATGCCATAGTTCCAGCGGTGGGAGACGGGCTCGTCAAGTCTGGAAGAAAAAGGGAAGACTTCTCTATAGCTGCCTCTGTGTTTGCCGCCGTCGGAGGGACAAGGCGGGAGATCGAGAACGTCAGGGAATCATACAGGGGGCAGGTGGCGTTCTACGCGTCGACGAGGACATACAGGAAGGTCATGGAACTGCATGGGTGGGGCGACGTGTGCGACAGGCTGCACGCGCTGTCGGCGAAAGGGGAGTGGGAGAAGATGTCTTCCGAGATAGGAGATGACATCCTGGATGAGTTCGTCGTCCAGGGGGAGTGGCGCGAGATCGGTGGGACCATCGAAAACAGGTACAAAGCCTTCGCGGACAGAATCAGGCTCTACCTTCCTTTCGACGGGGACGAGAAGTGGAAGGATTTGGTCGCGGGGTTCAGAGCTTGATGCTGACTTCTACGGCATCCCCTTCGTTGCGCGTTGCGACGTTGTAGCCAATGGGGTAGTCCCTGTATTCGCTTTTGTAATTCCCAGAATCCCTGACGTATTCGAGGTAGTCGGCGACCTCTGCCGCGTGGGACCGCACATTGTCTGCGAGGACAACGCTTCCTTTGTGAAGCAGGCGTTCGACCGATTTGAGATAGGTTAGGTACTCCACTTTTTCGGCGTCAAGGAAGACCATGTCGAAACTTCCCCTGAGGGTGGGAAGGACCTTTTTGGCGTCGCCAACGACCACTTCAATGCGGTCTGAGAGTCCTGCCTTGTCGAAGTTTAAACGCGCGGTCCGAGCGATGTTTTCACTCAGCTCTACGCAGGTGACCTTTTGCCCCTTCTTCAGATGCCTGGCCATCCTGATTGCGCTGTAGCCGACGAGGGTCCCCACCTCGAGGATTGCAGAGGGCTTGTGTTTCACGACCAGTTCGTCGAGAATCACCCCTCTTTCCGGCCCGATGATTGGCCACCCTCGTCCAGGTGCAATCTTCTCAATGGATTCAAGGACTTCTTCCTCAGGCTTCAGGGCCTGAAATGACCTGCGCCTGGGTGTAAAGGTGTCGGTCTGCGTTCAGAGCCGGGACAATCCTTTAGTAGCGGAAACCAGGGTTTGCTGCGAATTTCATGTCAGTTGAAGACGTAGATGTCAAGGAAATTCAGAGGCAGGTTTCAAAGGTAGTAGACCCTGAAATTGGGATGCCAATCGTGGAGATGAACCTCATTGACAAGCTGGACGTCAAGGACGGGATGGTGGACGTCGAGTATCACGCGACGACCCAATATTGTCCCCCCGTGTTCGCCCTCAAGATCTCCCAGGACTTGAGGGACGGGCTGATGCAGGTCAAAGGGGTGAAGGCGGTGAAGGTGATGGTCACCGGACACTATTTCGCCGAAGCCATCAACAGGCAGGTAAACAAACCAGCGTCGGGACCGGAGCCAAGTCCCGCAGAACAGGCACCCAAGCAATAGTTACACGAGGGTCAAGGCAGCCGAGAGAGCACCGAGCATTGCCGTTGTTTCATCCCGGGCTCCGCACAGGGTTACGGCATCACCGTTTTTCGGGCTGAGTTTCTCTCTCAATAATGACCACACTTTGCTTGGGAAATCCTTCTCGCAGTCGGACGAGCCTCCTGGAATGGCGAACTTACCTGACTTCATGATGTAGGTCGAAGCCCCGGTGGCACCCACTTTGACTGCGGCGTCGCGCTGCTCCAACCCTGCCTTCAAATTTCTCGCGGCGCCCCTGACCGCCATTCCTACCTGGGAGTCTCCCACTGTGAGCTTCGAGCCTTCGAGAGATACAATCGGCGAGAACCTTTCCTGAATCGACCTGAAGACCCTCTTGCCTGCGGCGGTCAGGTAGCAACCTGAGGCCGTCGTCCCCGCGTATCCGTCTTCTCTCAGCTTCTTGATTACGGTGCGGACAGCCCCCTCTCCGAGCCCTGAACGGACGGCCAAGGACTGCCTCCCGATCACCACACTCTCCCCTATCGTGATGAATGCTAGGAGGAGATGTGCTCTTTCGAAAGATGCCGGAGGGCCCTGGATGGCCCTTTCGCTGATTTCAAGGAGGTTGGAAAGGGACGGCATTGAAGGGCCGTTACGATGGTTCTCTATAACTCATTTCCTGGTTGTCGGCTGGTCTGCGTCTACGATGCGAGGTTATTTCTTCACGGCGACGGGCATAGTTCACGGTAGGCAAGGGGCCCGAGCCGGGTGACCTGAAAAAAGACTCAGCGTATCGAAAACAGGGACGATGAGCCCCTGAACCTCATGCTTCTGGGGCCGTTGAGTCTGATGTGCCTTCGCCTGTTCATACCTCCCGAAACTGCTGTATTCCCAGTTGAACAAGGAAATCAACGAATGCTGACCAATGACTCAAGGAGTTACACCCGCCATGACTGCTTAAGTGGACGAGAGCCGGCGGCCTTCCGATTGAAATCATCACTGGAAGAGATGAAAGCCTCGGTCGTGGCCCTGATTCTCGACTCAAAGACAGAGGCCGCCCTGGACCTCCTTTCGAAGTGGTACAAGGTTTCTGTGCCCAAACTGGGGGTCGGGGTGGTGGAAGGGAAGACCAAGGGGGTGGCGGCCGTTTACTCTCTAAGGAGGAAAGAGATCCTTGCGGCGAGCAGGGAGTACCTCTACGACCCTTTCGTGATGATTCACGAGTTCTATCACCACCTGAGGTCGGCGAGCGGACGCCACCGGGGGACCGAGAAGGATGCAGACAGGTTTGCCCTGGACTTCATTGAGGCGTACCGCAGGCGGGTGGCGGGCCTTCAGAGGGCCGAGGGATTAGAGCCCGACCGCTGACCAGATGTCCTCATCGTTGTCCAGGCTTGTGAAGCTGCATCTGTCGCATTTGGTCCCCCTGATGGTCGACGGATTGGAACTCGGACCGACCGTGCGCTCATACTCCACCATCTGACCGGCGTGGCATTTGTCGCAGATCAACCCAATTGGACGTCGTCGCCCGGAGTATTAAGATGCAGCAAGAGAGAAAAGGTTCAGGTTAATTGGGAGCCAATACCCTCCGGAAGGTGCTATGAAGCGGATAATCTTCAGCACTCCGACAGTCGGACCAGACGATTGCATCTTCTGTCGGATCATCTCAAGGAAGGCGCCCGCCAACATAGTCTACGAAGACGATAGTTACATCGCTTTCTTGGACACGTTCCCGTTCTCCAGGGGGCACACACTGGTCTGCCCTAAGGAACACGGGGAGACGATCTGGGACATGATAGAGGCAGACATCGCTGAATTGTTCAAGGTGGCCTTCAAGGTCTCGAAGGCGGTCGTCTCGGCGGTGGGGGCAGATGGGTTCAGGTTTGTGCAGAACAACGGGGAGGCGGCAAACCAGGTGGTGGCCCACGTTCACGTGCACGTGATTCCGGTGAAGATGGAAGACAAGGGGAGGTTTGTTGATAGGAAGAGGTTCACGAGAGAGGAGATGAGTGAAGCTGCGCGGGCCATTCGTTCAGAAATGAGCGAATGAAGAGGGTCAGGGAAGGAAGACCGAAATCGTCGTGATTGCCGAATTTGTGCTGGAACCGGTAATCAAGTAGATGGTGTAGACGCCCGCACCATAGGTGGTTCTGAATTTCTGAAGAGAGAAGGCTATGTCGACTTGTGTTGAGGAGAAAGTCCATTTGTCGGCGCACTCAGTCGTCCCCGTCTGGAACTGAGCGCAGCCACCCAGCAAGGCATTCCTTGGAAGGACGCCCCCCTCCAGGGTCCCGGGACCATATTCGTGAGGGCCGCTGTTGAGCTGTGATATCGTCTCCGCTGACGGCGTATCATCGAAGGCGAGGTAAATCGAGTTGGGAGTCGCAAAGGCATGGGTGGGGGTCCCCGTCATGGTCACGTAGTGAGGACTGGAACCGGTGGGGCCGGTTATGGCGAAGTTGAGGTTGATGAAGTCGTTCAGAAATTCCTCATCGAAATATACGTGAGTCCCGTTGTACGCCACGCCAATGGATACTTTGTTGTGAAGGGGGTCGAGGATGTTGTACCTGTGTCCGTTGTTGCAGCACGCGCTGTCGTTGTATACCATCGAGCGCTCGAGCACCTTGATTGCTTCTTCGACAAGAGGGGTTGACGTATAGTGGTTGGCTGAGTATGAGAAGAAGGCGACGTTCTCGAAGTCTGCCCCGAGTCCTCCCAGGAGAGAGTAACGCATGTACGGCTTGAGGCCCTGGGTGTCGAAGTGGCTGAAGTATCCGTAGTAGAGCATGGAATCCGCGTGCTGCTGTGCGGCCTGGTTGTAGTCGAGGGTCACGGGACCGGAGCCGTTGGCTGCGCGGTCTGCGTTGATTAACGTAAGCGTGTAGGAAATGAGTTCGCAGTAATCCCCCGGATACGATATGTTGGCCGAACCGTTCCTTATGTCGGGCGCAGCCGGAGGCCGGACAGAAACCACGCTGGAGCAGTTGGTATTCGGAGTCGTGGTGGTGCTCATAGGACCTGTGATGCTAGTCTGCGTCCCCGGGCCCGTGGTGGTCAGTTGCGAGAAGAAGGAAAGACCTTGCTTCAAGGCCTTGGAAAGGTACGGGGCCCCTGCAACGAAGGCGGCGAGCAATATGAGGGCGACGATTATCAGCGCTGCTGCTCGGCCGGACTTCCGTGGGGCTTCTGTGCTGACATGGGTTTCGGTGGTGACCGAGCGAATATGTGGCCCGAACTTCAATATAGTTCAGACCCCTTCCGTCTTGATATTAAGCGAATTGTAACTTCCGGGTGTTCAAGAAGATTGGACGCATTGGACCGATGGTTGTGGCAAAACGCCACAGCCACCTGGCCCATTCGAAATACCTGGGACGCCTTCGCTAGATTGCGAGTCCTTCCTTTTCCGGCTCGGCGAACACGCCGGCGGGAACCTGTGGGAAGTCCTCCTTCATCCTCTCTTCGGCGACGGCTGCTGCTTCATCTAGGACTTTCTGGGCATCTTCGTTGGCTGCGCTGAAGTTGAGGGAGAGTCCTTCTGTCGTGCCTGCGTCGACGAGGACTGTGCTGAGCAGACCTGAGATCTCGCTGATCTCCTTGTCTGCCTCGGGGAGCGCCAGCCTAAGGCTCTCCTTCATCCCCCTGATGACGGCGACAGCCGGAGCCAGTGTGTCCGCTATTTCGCCGAGGTCGGTGATAGTACCTAACCTGAGCGAAATCTGTTCGAGGGCGAGCTGGGCCTGGGTCACCATCTTGCCCATCTTTCTGACTTCGGAGAGCTCGTTGGCGTAGACTGCGGCGTGCTGGGTGTCATGCTTGGCGAGGGATGAGACTACGTTCTTGAAGATCATCGAGTCGCGCTGCTTGATTCTGTTCACGGTGTTGTCGAGCTGGGAGATGAGAACGCGAATCTGTCTGTTTGCCTGTTCGATTTGAGGTTTCAGTGGACCTGTCGGTCGGACTGATCCCCTTAGTTTGTCCATGAAGCCGGGGCCCTGGTCTTTCGTTTCCCATTTTGATGAAAAGCTCATTATTGCACCGCACTTTGCTTTGAGTTCCAATATACCGACTGCTCTAATCCCGGTGCCAGTTTGAAGAAAAATTGTTGACTGTGGCCTGCGGAGGGCCCAAGGCGGATAAAAGATACCAGAAAGCGGAGCGCAGGGTGAGGTCCAAGGGCGGATTCGCATACCTGACAGCGGAGGAGATGGCTCAGGCGGACAGAATTGCCATAGAAGAATTCGCCATTGATGTCGGTGTGCTGATGGAGAACGCTGGGCTTCAGGTCGGGATTCTTGCCCGGAGGATGCTGGGAGAGACTGTGGCAGGGAGAACGGCCTGGGTGGTCGCGGGTAAGGGAAACAATGGAGGGGACGGGTTGGTTGCGGCGAGACACCTTCACAATTGGGGAGCTAAGGTCACAGTCGTCCTGGGGGCCGAGAAGGGAGACCTCCGCGACGTCCCTGCCAGGCATCTGAAAATATTGGAAAGGATGGGCGTCGAAATCAATGGTCCTGCCGGAGGGTTCGACGGAGCCGAGCTCCTCATTGATGCTCTGCTCGGCTACGGCTCGATGGGTAATCCCGAAGAGCCGATGGCTGGCCTGATTCGAAACATCAATTCTTCTGGAATTCCAGTACTGGCGGTCGATGTCCCGTCGGGAATGGATGCAACGACGGGGGAGCCGGGTGAGCCGTGCATTGTTGCCAATGCCACGGTGACGTTCGGCCTGCTCAAGACTGGGTTCCTGAATCCAGTGTCGGTGGAGTTCGTCGGAGAACTTTACCTGGCTGACATCTCCCTCCCGGAGCCAATCTATCAAAAATATGGACAGGAGCCCGGCAAGTTCGGGAGGACTAACCTGTTGAAGGTCGGTTAAGCTTCAATGTTTTTGAACTGAGCCAAGCGAGGCGTTTGTGGACATGGAAAGTCAGAAGAGCCAAAGCGACGAAATGAAGTGCCCGAAGTGCGGCAGGTTCGAGCTCAGAGAGACCGGACAGGGGATAACGTGCAGGATTTGCGGGTACACGCTGTCGCCCGGTGAGGCGGACAAGCATAGACTCTTCAGGCTTTTGAAAGAAGAGGAAAAGAGCAGCGGCCGCCGGTAGACCCGCAGGGCTAGAATCTCACTAGGCCGCCGGAGCGGCAAAGATGAACACGGACCAGATCCATCCAACTTTGGATTCGAAGACAGGAGCGAAGCCTTTGGCCTTCAGCTTCTCCTCGATTTGACTGGTCGAGTGGATGAAGAAGCGAAAGGAGTTTCGCCTTGAAAATATGGCCTGCAGAGGCACGAAGAACCGGAGGAACCTTGTGACGACGCGCCTTTCGTTTGGAAGCGAGAAAACGTAATAGCGCCGGGCGGCTGAACTTGAATTGGCCACCAGCGCGACCACGTCGGGGTAGCAGCAGAGAACCTTGTCGAGGATTACGACGTCCGAGTTGGGCAGGTCGGCCACCGCCCCATCGCCTCGCTCGAATGAAGCATTTTGCGAGACTCCGGCCTCGGCGGCAAGAGACCGCGCCAGCTCGACCATCGCAGGAGAGAGGTCCATTCCGTGTACAGAGCCTGCTCCCTTCTTGAGAAGCTCGAGGGACAATGCGCCGATTCCGCACCCAAGTTCGAGTATTGATGACCCGGCGAGGTCCCGTGAGCTCAAGGCACCTGAGACGACCAGTGAGGTGTCGTCGAGTCCCTCCTTCCTGTAATCCTTGAGCATCCGCTTAGACTCGTCATCAAAGCAGCAGGAAATTCCTTCGGTGTTTACACCCATTGAACCTCGATGGGCGTATTCAGGACAATTAACGGTTCTTGACCCTCGCAACCGTTTAAGCCGCCTCCAATCTGAGGAAGGATGTGTCAGTAAGGGCGAGCCCGATTTCGAAGACCGCGGCAGTGCTCATCATAGCATTGGGTGTGTTCACCCTCTTCGCCGGTGTTGTGGGAGGGGTCGTTGTCAACGATGTTGCAGGGGTTGCCATCATAGTGTTAGGACTGGTCCTTTACAGAATGCTCTTCAGGTTCGCAAGGAAGCTGGAGAGACAGATCAACGATGCGGAGAAGAAAAGCTAGGCCTTCATCGACTTGAACCTTGGTTTTAGGTTCTTCTCCCAGACCCGGTCGGAGATGTAGCCCCCCAGGGTTCCGCTGATTATTCCCCAGACGACTATTGGGCCGTAGACGACCTCCAGCAGAGTCGTTGTGGAGTATCCGGACAGGTTTATTCCAGGACTTAGATTGAGGGCAAGAAACACATAGGCTATGCTGACCCCCAGGACCGTGCTTGCGAGGCCCAGGGCCAATGCCAGCCTTCTTGCATTTGCTTTTTCCGCAGTTCTTACTTTGAGCAACGTCCCGAAGACGTCGACCAGCGCTCCGTACGACACTGCGAAAACCAGGTCGTAGGGGAAGAAGCTCACTTTGACTGCAGACTGGAGCACCCCATTCACGATGCCCGTGTATGTAGCCCCTCCTCTGCCGAGGAGAAGGAAGCTAAGCGCGAGGATCGGGACTTCCACGATGATTAGATAGTCGGTGATTGGGAAAGTGAATGGCGCTTTGACCAGGGCTATGATGACCCCGAACAGGGTCGCCGTGGCGAGCTTCCGCGTCTCCAAGCGAGGGCGTGGTCAAGACTTCCTTTATTTAACGAGTGTTAGATAAGTGGGACCGGCGGGCGTGGCTGGAAACGCATATCGCGCGGCTCGCGGGCCCTGCATCCCTTGGCCCAGGTCTTCAACGAAGTCCTAGGAACAGAGGTGCGCATTCCGGAGGTTCCCACCCGGATCGTCAGTTTCAGCCCCGCTGCTACGGAGACGCTCTTCGAAATCGGAGCGGGAGAAAGTGTGGTCGGAGTGAGCGCGTTCTGTGCTAGGCCTCCGGAAGTGAATCAGAAGCGAAAGGTGGGGAGCTACAATACGGTCAGGGAGGAAGTCCTGGATGAACTGAGGCCTGACCTGATCCTTACGGTGACAGGCTACCAGCGGGAATTCGCCCTCAGGCTCGCAAAGAAGTACCCCGTCTACCCCCTCGAACTGCCGGTCTCGGTCGCCGGGATCGTAGACTTCGTGGTAAAGGTCGGACTGGTCGCGGGGGCACCCGACCGGGCAAGGGGATTGGCCATCTCTTTGCTTCACACGATAGGCGAACTTGGGAGCGTCCCGAAGCTCAGAGCCTACGAAGAAATAGACTTGGGCGGACCCGTTACATTTGGCGCCTACAGCTACATCACCGACGCCTTCAAGGTCCTCGGCTGCTCGACTGTTTGCGAGGACGTACGAAACGAATGGTTGAAACCCGACCTGGAGGCAATCGCTGCGGATGACCCTGACGTGATTATCTACGAACCGAAGATGTTTATGTCCTTCGACGCGAATGACCTCCAGAGCCTTATCGAGTCAAGGGGCTGGACAGGCCTCAAAGCCGTCAAGGCAGGAAACGTCTTCTTGACCCCGAGGCCCCTGGACTTCCTCGCACATCATGGGCCTTCCTTTGTCACGCAAGTTTTGCCCTGGCTGGAGGAGACTCTGACGAAGGCTGGACGGAATCTTGGTTAGCCGAGCCGAGGCCCAGCGGTGGGACGCCATCGTCGTGGGATGCGGGGCCATGGGGGCCTCGACAAGTTACAACCTAGCGCGAAGAGGGCTCAGGGTCCTGACCTTGGAGAGGTTCGGGCTCAACCATAGGCTCGGCTCTTCCCACGGGGAGACCCGGATCATCAGACTTGCCTATTACGAAGACTCGAGGTATGTCCCTCTGCTCCGGCGCGCTTTCGATTCCTGGCGAGAGCTCGAGTCGAAGTCCGGGAAGACCCTGCTTCAGTTGACCGGGGGATTGATGATTGGTAGACCTGAAGGCGAGCTGGTGACCAAGGTGCTGGAGAGCGCAAAGGCGCATGAAATTCCTCACCGTGTCCTGACCTCCTCCGAGGTGGACGATGAATTCGAAGCATTCACCATAGGCGACGATATGTGCGCCGTTCACGAAGAAAGCGCGGGGATCCTCTTCCCGGAGGAATGCGTTGAGGCCTTCGCAGAAGGAGCACAAGAAGCCGGGGGCGAGGTCAGATTCGGCGAACAGATGAATCGGTGGAGGTCATCTAAGTCGGGCATCGAAATCGAATCATCAAGTGGCACGTACACGACTGACAGGTTGATTCTGTGCGCTGGAGCCTGGAACATTTCGTTCGTCGGCAACCTGCTGCCTCTCCAGTGTGAAAGGCAGGTGCCCTTCTGGTTCTCATCGAACGGACAGAAGCGTTTCAAGTCGGGAGAGATGCCAGTGTTCATCTTCGAAGAGGACCAGAAACAATTCTACTATGGGATACCCGACGTCGGACGCGGAACGAAGGTGGCCAGGACCCACGGCGGGGAGATTGGCGAGCCAGACAGCATCAGACGGGAAGTCACGGAGGAAGACCTTGCCCCGGTCAGAGGGTTCATCGACCACAGACTTCCAATGCTCAAGGGCCCTCCCATCGCATCCACGACATGTCTTTACACGAATACCCCCGACCTGAACTTCGCAGTTGGCCTGCATCCGGACGACCCCGCGGTAACCTTGGTCAGTGCATGCTGTGGCCACGGATTCAAGTTCGCCAGCGTCCTTGGAGAGGTGGCAGCGGACCTTGCGACGGAAAGGAAGACGACATACGATTTGTCTTTCCTTGATGTGAATAGGTTCGCTCGCCGGTCAGGCCCCTAGGGCCGCCCGTGCCTTCATGATGTCTCCGCTCTTCGGAGAAAAGACCACGTCGAACATGAGGTAACCGATTGCAAATAGCCACGCAATTACAGCGGGGAGGAAAGCCTCCGTGGTGGTCGCTACTCCGGCTATGACAAAAGCCGAAGAAACCGATGCCACGGTCCCCGATGCGTACATCGCTGCGGCC
>DATDGE010000302.1:0-3923 GCA_036522255.1 Nitrososphaerales archaeon
AACGAGGGCACCATCAACAACTTCGACACAATCAACATCAAGAACCCCGGCGATAGCACTACAGGGATCGACAACTCGGGCACTATCGAAAACCATGGCACATTCAACCTCGATAACTCAGGCATGAGCAGCAATGGCATTTTCAACTCCAACTCAGCTACCATCGACAACCATGGCCCAATTAACGTCAGGAACTCAGGCTTCGGCAGCAATGGCATCCGCAATGGCATCTCCACCGTCGATGCCGGCATCATCAACAACTATGACACAATCAACATCGAAAATCCCGGCGATTTCAGCTCTGGCGTCCTCAACTTCAACCTCGCCATCATCAACAACCATGGCACATTCAACGTCAAGAACACCGGCGATTCCAGCTATGGCATCTTCAACCCCGGCCACATCGACAACTTTGGCATAATCGACAATTTTGGGGTGATTTACAATCCTGGTACTATCGTCAATGAATGCGGAGGCGTGCTGATCAACGAATCAGGTTCTTCTTATTTCGGCAACGATCCCGTACAGAATCAATGTACGACTACCACTTCAACAACAACAAATGCGACTTCAACTGGCGCCTCCACTGGCGTGCCAGAGTTCCCGTTCGGCCTCGGGCTCCTATTCGCAGTCCTGGTGGCCGGGTTCGTCGTTCTAAGGAAGCGCGCGCCTTCGCTCAGAGGACCAGCTCTGTAGGCAGCGTACTGCCCGATGAACTGGACGGGTATTCGGCTTCCTAGGCGTCGAAGTACATGTAGAACTCGTAGGGATGGGGCCTCGCAGCAACCGCCCTGTACGCTTCCATCTCGAGTTCCATCATCACCTCGACGAGGTCTCTGGGGAATATGCCTTCAAGGAAGGCCGAGTCGCTCTTCAGGCTCTCGACCGCCTCCTTCAGGCTCCCGGGGAGCTCGCCGACCTTCAGGGACCTTCGCTTCTCGGCCGTGAGCTTGTAGATGTCCTCGTCGACGGGGTCTCCCGGGTCAATCTTCCTTCTCATCCCATCAAGTCCGGCGCTGGTAATCGCCGCAAAGGCAAGGTATGGGTTGCATGAAGGGTCAGGGGTCCTGAACTCGACCCTCTTGGCCGCCTCCGAGCCTTTCTCGTAGGCGGGGATCCTCACGTTTGCCGACCTGTTCATCTTGCTCCAGGCGATGTAGACCGGTGCCTCGTATCCTGGGACCAGTCTGTGGTAGGAGTTGGTTGTCGGGTCGACGATGGCGCAAAGTGCGCGACTGTGCTCCATGATGCCTCCTATGTAGTATCGAGCAGTCTGACTAATCTCGGCGTAGGCGTCCCCGGGGTCGAAGAAAGCGTTCTTGCCGCTCTTCCAAAGACTGGAATGGACGTGCATCCCAACCGCGTTGTCCCCGAATATCGGCTTGGGCATTGTCGTCGCTATCAGGCCCATCCTGTTCGCCACATTCTTGGTGACGAACTTGTAGGTCATCGCGCTGTCTGCCATCGTCACAAGCTCGTCTCTGTACATGTCAATCTCGCACTGGCCCGCCGTCGCCACCTCATGGTGATGCGCGTTGCAAAGCACCCCGAATCCTTCTCTCAGGTAGTTGACGCATACTCCCCTGTAGTCGCTCAGTGTGTCGACGGGCTGAGCTGGGTAGTAGCCGTCTTTGAACCGAATGGGAAAGTTGGTCCCCCGGGCCTCGTTGGCTGATTCTTTCGACGTAATCTTGAACCCCGACGAAAACGGGTTGTTCCCCTCCCAGGTGACGCTGTCGAAGACGAAAAACTCCACCTCGGGGCCCCAGAGCGAGTCGGTGAAGCCCGCCTCCCTGATCTTTGCCTCTGCGGTCTGCGCCACATGCCTTGGGTCTCGGCTGAACCTCCCCGCGCCGTAGCCTGCCCTGACATCGCAAATCAGCCGGGCCGTCTTGACGCTGTCATCAATCCATGGGACAACACCATAGGTCGAAGCGTCAGGGACAAGGAGCATGTCAGACTCCTGGATTTCTACGAAGCCCCTCACTGAGGAGCCGTCCAGCTTCGCGACACCTTCTGAGAACATCTTTTCTTCCATCATCTCTGAAGGAATACTCACATGCCTGAAACGCCCGGGAACGTCGGTGAACTGAAGGTCGACGAACTTTATCGCATCTTTCTCGACTTTGTCCAGGACTTCGGCCGCCGAGAAACTCCTCTTGACGAACTTTCCGTCCTGAGTGATCTTATATGTCAACCACACAGGCATCTCCCGCAACGAATATAAGCCTCTTCAGCCCAGAAGCGGACGACTGTGAGCCTCAGGAAGGATATTGCTAACAAACGTCCAGTCGCTGAGCACGCAGGATTTGCTCCAGATGGACACTTGAAACTCGATCACCTCGACCTCAAGATACTCCGACACCTGTTGTCCGACGGCCGGAGTTCCTTCAGACACTTGGCGTCAGCCCTCGGCGTGTCCACGACGACCGTCGCAAAAAGAGTGGGGAATCTAGAAAGGGAGAGGGTCATCAAGGGGTGCGCAGCAATGCTTGACTTTGACAAGCTCGGGTATGACATCACAGCAGTGACCGAAATACTCGTGTCCAAGGGAAAGCTCCTCGAGATGGAGAAGGAAATAGCGAAACTCCCGGGTGTCTGTGCCGTCTACGACGTTACGGGCGAGATAGACGGCGTGGTGGTCGCAAAGTTCAGAGACAGAGAAGAGCTGAGTCATTTTACCAAGGGACTGTTGACCATGCCCTTCGTCGAAAGGGCAAACACCCACGTCGTCCTGACGACAGTGAAGGAAGATTTCCGTCTCCCCTTGTAGACTTAAATGTCCTCAACCCTTGAACAGTGGTTATCAAATTTGACCAGGATCAGAATTAGGTCAGGCCAGTCCGAGGTGGAAGTGGAGGCTGATCCAGAGCATCTCCGAGAAGCAATCGACCTTGTCCCTGAACTCGCCTCCAAGCTACCCGCTCAGAGTCAAGACATTGCAAGGGAGAAGAAGGACAGCCCGCGTGAACCGGTCCCTGAGGTCACAGAGCAGGGCCTCTCATCAAAGCTCCCGATGGCCGTCCTTGAGAAGGGAGACTCGCTCGCCGATGTGATCGGCAAATTCTTCTCTGGTCCGTGGGGAAGGGAGAGAAGGAAACTATCCGACGTGAGAGAGGCGCTCCAATCGTACGGTTTGAACTACCCGAAGCAGTCGGTCGCCGTCGCGCTCCTGAGGCTGGCCAAGACAACGAAACTAAGACGTTTCAAGGCTGAGGACGGAGAATACGTGTACACCTCCGCCCTGACAATGGCGAGCACTCCGCAGCCCACAGAAGGCGGGGCCTTCGACGAGCTGACAGTGTCGCAACCAAATTAGTTCCTCATTTCTCGAACCTGTCGTCCGCCAAAGTCCGCTTTCGCCCCAATACTAATTTAAGCAGACCAGAATTCCGACCAAGGCGGGGCTGAATAAAGACCTGTCTTCCGAAAGAGAACTCTCGATTTCGGTGAGCTACGAGGACGCGAAGGTTGAATTCTCAGGCTCGCCTGAAGTCGTCATGCGTTCCTTGCACGAGTTCGTCTCAAAAGTGATCCCCAACATGGACTTGGCCAGGACAATCAGCGTCAACTATTCTCTGAACGACCTCATCCAGATGTTCAAAGAATACGTCAGGGTCACTACCGAAGGACCCAGGGTCTGGACACAGGAGAAGAAGCTCAGCGACAGGGATGTAATTCTTCTGCAGCTCGTGGCTGCGAGGATAGCGAGCCTAAGCGGGAAGGCCCAATCCGACGCCATGGGGGTCGGGGAGATAGAAGCGGCGACCGGCCTGAACCCGAAGACGATTAGTTCGAGGCTGAGTGAACTCACAAAATCTGCCTTGGTCGAACGAGTCGAGTCAGAACAGGGAGGGAAATACAGGATCACGACCGTCGGGACGAACAGGCTTGGGGAGCAGCTTTCGAAGAAGCTCAGGCCT
>DATDGE010000303.1:0-3272 GCA_036522255.1 Nitrososphaerales archaeon
GAGATAGTCTGACGCCAGCCAGCTCCTCCAGCAGCACAGTGCTTCTGCTATAGGCGACGGCTTTGGGAAAGACAGGTGAAATCCCCTCGAGCTTTCTCAGAGCGTGATACTCCCTCTTGGCTGCGTTGTAGTTCGCTGTGACCCAACTCCTGAACTCAGCACTCTCCCTTACCCTCTTCTTTCTGACGGCCTTGAAACTCGTCCGCCCTATCTTGTAGACCTTGAGAGCGTACACGGAGCCTTCCTCCGTCAAGGCTTCGTACACGTCTGACTCTTTCCCTTTCGCAATTATGGCCCCCAGCGCGAAAATCAGATCTTTCTTCACGTAGTCCTTCAAGGCCATCAGCTCAACTCCTTCTCTGGTCAGCACGAACCCATGTCCTCTCCGCGACGCCAGGTGCTTCCTCTCGAGGGCATCGATGGCAAACTTGACCCTCTCGGTAGGAAGCCTGCTCATCCTTGACAGTCTCCCCAAATCAGGGGTGCCGTATCCGGTGGAGGCGCGCTCCAGGCCTGCCAGTGTCCTCCACTCCTCGTCCTTCAGGGATTTCAGGGCCCGCGCGGCATTTTCTGTGGACGACACCCTAGTCTCGTCGCCAGCCTAGCTGATATGTCATATCAAACGGTTTGCATAGCCATCGTCGGACATTGATATCACTTGGTCCCTGCCTTGACTGCAGAATTGTAAGCTGCCCAGTAACCATCAGGTTTGGGTCTGAACCTACGTTGACGGCCTCCCTCGCTTCCCAGCCAAAGGCCGTTTCCGTTCTTCACAACACCGACTTCAGCTACGCTGAGTCCCGAATCAGACATTCTTTCCTTTACCTCGTTGACCCGCCCGGGTCCGCAGGTAAGCAACAATGTACCTTCACTCAAAGATGTAAGCGGGTCTAACCCGAACGCAGCACAAACTGCCTTGGCTTCTCCGGAGACCAGAACAGAATCTGGGTTGACAACGAATGCCTTGGCCGACGCGTGTGCCATTTCATCGAGGGCGCCGAGGACCCCGCCTTCCGTCGCATCATGCATCGAAGAGACTCCTTCCTTTCCCAGCCCGATTGACCCCGCGATCGTCGCGTCTTTCACAACCGTACATTGGTCAAGAAGGGCCCTCGCGCGAGCCAGGAGCTTCCTCCCAACTTTCTCCTTGGTCACGGTCGGGAATGCCCATGCCAGAGACGCAGTCGCCTCGATGGCGGAACCCTTGGTCATCAGCACTCGGTCCCCGACCCTCGCCATGCTGGGATCCACATAGTTGCCATCGTTTGCAAAGGCGAACATCACCCCTCCCCCCACCACCGTGAAACGCGCCCCCGGATAGGTACCGGTATGTCCGGAGACCACGGTCACGTTGAGCTCATCACAAGCGTCCCCCAGGGACGAGACGTACTCCTTCTTTTGCGAGATGCTCATCTCCTCAGGCAGATTCAGGGAGAAGGCGGCAAACTCTGGAGGAACGCCAGACGTAGCGATGTCAGACGCGATCAGATGAACGCTAAGCCATGCGGATTTGTTCGGCCCGACCTGCGAAATAACCGAAACTGGGTCTGTCGAGATGACCATCACCTTGCCACCTTCCATGCCGATGAACGCGTTGTCCAAACCTCGCCCAGGCCCTAAAATCACATTCTTATCGTGTCGCCCCAGGTGCATGTACACGGCCTGCATGACCTGCGGGTCTGCCTTCCCATATCTTGGTCTGATTCTTCTCGTGGTCCTCCCTCCACTCCTTTGGGTCAGAGCCTGAACTTGAGGGCTCCGCTCCTCGCCAACACAAGAATCACAAACTCGCTGATCAAGAGCCCAGGTAGGAGATATGTAGCATTGTAGATCGCTGAGTAGATGGCAGGGTTCTCGCCAGAGGGAGCGAAGCTCGCGAAGAAGATGATGCCTGATGAGAAGTGACAGACGAACCTGCATCCAATGGCTACCGCAACCCCCACTCCCGAGTAGAAGGGGGACCTGCCCCTGAAGAAACCCGCCAGGCCCAAAGCCCCGTATGCTAGCGGGTAATCAAGAAGGAACTGGATTGGATTGTAGACGAAGGGTTCGAAGTAAACGTCTACGATGCCGAAGATTGCTCCCGCGAAGACCCCAACTCGAGGCCCTCTCCTCAACGCGACGAAAAGGATCGGGACCATCTCGCCGATGGTAATCGTTCCTCCTTGAGGGAGGGTGTACAATCTCAGAGCATTGAGAACCAAGGCTAGAGCTACCATGACCGAGGCCTCGGCTAGGACTCGTGGCGTGAAAGTTCCACGAGTAATTGCTGGGGTCTGACCCATAAATCGGAGCGGCGCTCTACTCTTTATAAACTGCTCAATAAGTCATTTAAGTCGATGCAACCACCTGACGAGCTGATGATGGATATCTTCCTCCCCTCGATGCGACAGCTCGTGTCCAGGCGCCTGCATGACGTCGGTCTCTCGCAGGTCCATATTTCTCGGCTTCTGGGGATTACCCAAGCTTCTGTGAGTCTCTACCTTTCTTCCGGTCCCGAGCGAGCCTACTCTTCACTCTCCGCCCTTTCAATCGGCCGGGAGGAGGCGGACAGGTACGTTGCTCTCTTGTCGGAGGACGCCACGAGCAGTCCTCTCGAAGCTCAGGAAACAATGATGACGATTTGGAGAAGCACGCTGGAAAAGGGCATGGCCTGCGATGCCCACAGGGCTCGGTACCCCGGTCTCGCTGAGTGCGACATTTGTATGAGGGAAATGTCGCCTAATTCAGGAGGAGAGGACGCAATCGCGGAGGTATCGCAGGCGGTCGAGGTACTCGAAAGGTCGACTTCCTTCCCTGCTGTGATGCCAGAGGTCTCCGTGAACCTGGCTTTTGCCCCTGGTCCCGCCAATGGCCCAGAAGACGTAGTTGCGATACCCGGTCGGATCGTCAAGGTCCGAAACCGTGCCCGCACCATTGCCGAGCCAGAATTTGGCGCCTCAAGGCACCTCGCGAGAGTTTTGATCACCTCGCAGAAAAAACAGGCTAGAGTGAGAGCATGCATCAATCTTCGGTATGATTCCAAGATGCAGCGCGCGATATCGCATTTGAGGTTGAAGACGATTAGGATCGGCGGCTACTCCGCCTCTTCCGACAGAGATTCTACCCTCGACTCCCTCGCCTCAGGGCTCGCAAGATCAAAAGGCGACTTTGACGCCATCATTGACACCGGAGGGGCAGGGGTGGAGCCCAACTTGTATTTGTTCTCCAAAGGACCGAGACAAGCAGCCGAACTCGCCCTGAAATTGGCCGGGCTCTATTCAGCGGACTAG
>DATDGE010000304.1:0-2231 GCA_036522255.1 Nitrososphaerales archaeon
TACTTCAGGTCCATGACGCGGCTGTGGCCTGGTAGCCTGGCAGTCGCATAGAGGTTTGCAGCGACGACTGGTACTCGGTTCTCGAGGGCACGTGCCCTCAGGTAAATCAGCCATGGTTCGATTCCTATCGCAGTAATCAAGGAGGGGACAAGCAACAGTTCTGCTCCTTTGAGGGTCGCTTCCCTCGCAGTCTCGGGAAAGACTACGTCGTGGCAGACCAAGACGCCGACCTTGAACCCGTCTATCGTCATCACCCCGAATTGCGAGCCTGGGATTGCCCTGCGGTTTTCGCTGCGGTCAAGATGGACCTTGTCCTGTTTGGAGATGATTTTTCCATCAGGCGCCAGAGTCGTGCTCGTCATGTAGGTGCGTGAGCCCCTCATCTGGAAATTGGCCCCCATGTTGACGTAGGCGTCAATCTCCCTGGCCAGCCTGGAGAATCGTCTGGTTATCTGGTCGTCTTCGGTGAGGACCCGCGAAAGCAGCCAGTGTTCAGGAAGGCAGATGAGCCTGGCGCCCTTTGCCGCCGCATGTCTGACTTGACGTTCCGCTTCTGACACGGCTTTGTCAGGGCGGCCCCTGTACACCCCGAGCTGAACTGCGGCGACTCTTAGTCCGCGCAAGCCACCCGCCGGCATTTGCGGGACTATTCTGCGTTTTCTTCGGGAGGCCTTCAGTAAGGATATTACGCGGATGGTTTGACGAATCGGTCCGTTGGGAGAGAAGGGCAAGGGAAGAGACCCGCTAAAGGACATCAGGTCCTCACGCGGCAAGGAACTCGAAGGAAAGATGGTGGTACTTTGCGTGACCGGGAGCGTCGCGTCGATCGAAGTCCCCTCACTTGCGAGGGAGCTGATGCGCCACGGCGCCGATGTCAACGCTGTGATGTCTGATTCTGCTGAGAAGCTTGTGAGACCGGAGACGCTTGAGTGGGCGACGGGGAACCCGGTCGTGAGGAAGCTGACCGGGAAGACGGAGCATGTCAGGCTGGCCGGGGAATGGGAGGGGAGAGCAGACCTGGTCCTTGTGGCGCCATGCACTGCGAACACACTGTCGAAGATGGCCCTTGGTATCGACGACACCCCGGTCACTACCCTTGCCTCCATGGCGCTTGGAGGAGGGATACCCCTCCTGGTCGCCCCCGCAGCGCACGAGCCGATGTACAGGAATCCCGCAGTGGAGACCAACATTCAGCGGTTGAAGGACCGCGGGGTCGAGTTCGTCGGACCCAGGTTCGAAGAAGGAAAGGCGAAGATGGCGACGGTGGGGGAAATCGTGGACGCGGCGATAAGGCGACTTGCAAAGAAGGACCTTGGGGGCAGGAAGATAATCGTCACGGGGGGCCCAACCGCCGAGTTCATCGACCCTGTAAGGGTGATCACGAACTTCAGCTCGGGGAAGATGGGAGTCGCTCTGGCAAGGGAGGCGTGGCTCAGGGGGGCCGACGTGTCCTACATCTTTGGCGGGAGATTGGCTCCGATTGAAAATGTCAGGTCGAAGAGGGTGGTCACGACCAGGGAGATGAGAGATGCCGCATTGGAGGAACTGGAGAAGGGGAAGTGCGACGCCTTCATCATGGCAGCTGCGCCCGCAGATTTCGGCCCTGAGCATCGGGCGAAAGCGAAGATCAGGACCCGAGACGGCGCTCTCTCGATCAGACTGATGCCAACTCCGAAGATAATCGACGAGGTAAGGAAAGGATGGCCGAAAGTCTACCTGGTCGCGTTCAAAGCCGAGACGGCCCCGGCAAGGGCCAACCTGATCGAGGCCGCGAAAAGGTTCAGGAAGGAGTCGGGAGCAGACGTAGTCGTGGCCAACGATGTGAGCGGCGGGAAGGCCTTCGGGGAGGACACGAACAGCGTGCTTATCGTCCAGGATAGTGGTTTGAAGAGCATAAGCGAGCGCCCCAAGAACGAAATCGCAAAAGTTGTCCTAGACGAGGTCAGCAGGTCTTTGAACCGGTCAACTCTTCGAAAGGCTTAAGCTAGAACCGCTGTCCGCGAGTCTCGGTGCCGCGGTAGCTCAGCCCGGGAGATCCTTCGACCTGAAAGCATCCGGCTGAAGACCGGAGTGTCGTCGGCTCAAATCCGACCCGCGGCACGCCTATGTTATCTCAAATCCACGGGTGTTATTAGTCCGACTGCTCAAATATCGACTGCGATGCGACAGTTCTAATGTTCCAGCTCTACGGCTTAACTACTCTTTCAGTGGTTTGCGGTACAATCTGGGCA
>DATDGE010000305.1:0-4044 GCA_036522255.1 Nitrososphaerales archaeon
AAATGGAGGACCTCGCTCCTGATAATGGCCAATGCGAAGAAGGCCATAGCCACTGCTTCTCTGCTCGCCATAGCCAGGATAACGGGCGAGACTGCACCTCTGATCCTCACTGCCGGCATCAGCACCCTGTGGTTCTCTGGATTCGACCAGCCTGTCGGCTCTCTGACTTACTACATCTACTACTTCGGTACTTCTCCGTACCAGAACTGGCAAAACATGGCATGGGGGGCCGCACTTCTCCTCATTGCCATTGTCCTGGGGATCAACGCCGCGGTGAGGCTTATCACCAGGGGGAAGAAGGGCTATGCTTGAAAGTGTGACATCTCAGGACGTCGAAGAAAGGCAGACACTCGAAACACACGACGAAGTGGAGACCAAGATGGATATCGTCGGCCTCGATGGATGGTATTCGACGAAACAGGCGCTTTTCGACATCAATCTGAATGTCAGGTCGAACAAGGTCACGGCTATGATCGGTCCATCAGGATGTGGCAAGTCTACACTGATCCGGTGTCTTAACCGAATGCACGAACTGGTCCCGGGGGCTAAAGTCACTGGGAGTGTGTTGCTCGACGGGAAGAACATCTACGGGTCCGACCTTGACCCGGTTGACGTCAGGCGAAGGGTCGGAATGGTGTTTCAGAAGCCGAACCCATTCCCCAACATGTCCATCGCCGACAACGTAGTTGCGGGACTGAGACTTGCCGGGGTCAAGGACAAGTCTAGCACGCGTGATGTGGCGAGAAGGACCCTCGAGAGGGTCGGGCTCTGGGATGAAGTCAAGGATGATTTGAAACGCTCCGGAGCCAGTCTTTCGGGGGGACAGCAGCAGAGGCTTTGCATTGCTCGTGCTCTCGCGATAGAACCTGAAGTTCTCCTGATGGACGAACCCTGCTCTGCCCTGGACCCCACGGCCACGGCAAAGATTGAACAGTTGATCACGTCGCTGAAGCAAACCTACACAGTGGTCATAGTCACTCACAACATGCAACAGGCAGCAAGGATTGCCGACTTCACCGCCTTCATGTATCTGGGGAAGCTGATCGAGTATGACGAGACGACGTCCCTTTTCGAAAACCCCAGACAAGAACTCACTGAGCGGTACATTACGGGCAAGTTCGGTTGAAATAAGTTGGCAAGGCTAATGGATATGGGGCTAAATCAATTGAATTCCTTGCTTTTGGAAATGTCCTCCCTTTCTCAGGCCGCCGTGACGGCCTCAATAGACGCGTACAGTCGCGGCGGAAGAGGAGGCGAAGTGAGGAAGATGGCTGAGCGACTTCAATCACTCCACCGCCAGGTCAGCGACCTGTCGATGGAGGTCATCGCAAGGTATCAGCCGGTGGCCTCGGACCTGCGCTTCATCAAGGCCTGCTTCGAGATTTCGTACGGTTTCTTCAGGTACGGCCGCTATGCGCTGGACATTGTCGAAGTCTTGGAGATCTTCGGCGACCTCAGGAAGTGCGACAGGTCGGGCGTGGTGGATACGGCCAAAGTGACCCAGGAGATGATTCGCATGAGCGCTGATGCCTTTGCGAGAAGGGACGTCAATCTCGCCAGGAAGATACCGTCAATGGACGACACCGTCGACGAGAGCTACAGAACCAACCTAAGGACGGTGATGACCGCCAAGACCAACCTGCAGTGCTCTCTGTCAGGTACCCTGATTCTAAGGTATCTGGAGAGGATAGCCGACCACGCTACCTACATCGGCGAATCAGTGGATTACATCGTCACAGGTGTAGAGCCTATGGTCTAACGAGACCGGACTCTTCTTCCGAGGAGAATTACCTTGGTTACCTTCTTCCCAGGGACAATGGTCAACTTGTCGTCCAAAAACATCCTCACTCCCGACCTCCTGTCCGTGGTTCCATAGATGCGTGCATCAGCCGTCCTGAAAAGAGAAAGTTCGATTCGGCATCCCCACGGGACAACGTATCTCAACGGATGCCGGTCTGACCTCACACGTTCCGTATAAGTGGGTGTGACGTGGCAAATTCCCACAGAGTTCCTTCCGACGGTTGAAAACCCCGCCGGGTCCATCCATTCTCCCTTTATCCTGTCTGGATAGGAGTAGTAACCCGTCGAGCCGGCGCGTGTCGTCACGACTACTCCATCCCCGATTGCAGCCTCACCGATCTCGACACCTGCGCCGGTCACATTGACCTTGTACCTGATACACGTGCTCTCGGCTCCTCTCTGAAGATAGACGTCGGTGAAGACCTCTCCAAGGCTCCTGCCATTCTTGAGGACTTCCAACCTTTTGAAACCGTTGACCTTGTAGTCTCCGTCCCTGATTCGCCCGAACGTCTTTGGGAGTTCCTTCAAGGTGGTCTGCGCCAGATAGGCCTTGGATCCAGTGACACCCTTCGACCTGACCCCAACGAACAACAACGGTATATCCTCCGTCCTTCCGTATCTGCTGAATTTCCCGTCTCCTCCCACCACAACCCCGAAGTCGGCCCCGCTTTCGGCCACTTCAATGCCAGCATTTTCGATTAACTTCCTGAGCGAGGCGGGCGAGACTTTTGGTGTCCCCCCGTCTAGCAACATCTTTGCCTTCATTTCGTAGGCCCTTTCTCAACAAACTCTAGAATACTGCTTTCTCCTTCATCCCTCACCCCCTTGTCGAGGAATCTGGTCGCTTTTGCCTTGGTTTCCTGTTGCTGGGCGCTAGCGACCCCGAGGATTTCCATCATTCTGAGAGAGTTCTCGACTGCGAATCCCCTGAAGTGGTTGTTGAAGTAGCCGTAGGTAACCTTGGCGCGAGCAGTCACCTCCTTCACCTTAGGCACCCAACGCTGAAGCTCTTTCTCGCTGTATCTGTAGTTGTACCAAGGCCTCGTCCCATGCCCGTGCCACCGGATGAAAGAGAAATCCGCGGTCACCACAATGTCTGGCGGAAGCAGAGGTTCGTCAACAATTACGTTCGCGACATTCTTGGCCCTGAGCAAGGACCAGACTTCCTCCCGCAGCCAGGATGGGTGCCGAAACTCGACAGCGAACTTTATGTCCTCCGGAATCTTGTCGAGGAACCCTTTGAGTTTCTCGAAGTCGGCCTGGAAGGAATAGCTCGGTGGGAGCTGGATGAGCACTGGCCCCAGCTTGCCCCCAAGGAGTAGGGGACTCATGAGACTCAGGAACTTGACCAAGTCTGCTTCGACTCCTTTGCTGAGGTCGAGTTTCTTCTCATGCGTAAGGAGTCTGGGAAGCTTCAGCGAAAAGACGAAGCTGTCGGGCGTGTATCTCGCCCATCCGTGTACCATTCCTTTCGACGGATAGGCGTAGAATGTAGAATCGACCTCTGCCGTATTGTAAACTTTGGAATAGAACGACAGTTTGTTCGTGCTGGAATTTGGATAGAATACCCCGGCCCACTCGTTGTAGGACCAACCCGAGGTACCGATTAGAAGGTCGGCCAAACAGAATCTGTTGCCCGACTATGGTCGATTTAAGCCTGCCAGATTCCTGAGTCTAAAGTACCGGCATCCAGCCTGGCTTCGCCGACCAGGTCGCAAACGCATCATGGGCGTGTATTGATTCGAAGCAACGTCCGCTCACAAAGAGTGCGTTCGGGAACCTGCTCACGCAATCCCTGACCAGATCCTCGGCGAATTTCGGATTCGCCTGTGCTTGCAGGATTTTCTTTGCCTCTTCCAGTCTCTTCATCTCCTCCTTCGGTGAAGCGGAGAAGCATTCTGAGATCCGCCCCACCACATCGAGTGAGTCAAGCGACTTCTCGCTCTTCATTATGACCGTCATCTCTGCTCTCTGCATATGACCTATCCCAATCATCTTTTTTGAACAGGGGCAGGCAGTCATCCCGTCAACAACATATTTGTAGGTGACCGCCCCGCGCGCAGTCGACCGCATCGTGACCTTGGCAAACTGGTCGTCGTAGGGAAGCTCAAAGGTGGCCGTTACGGTGGAACCTGGTTGTGTTTCATTGACCTCCGTGCAAATCCATCTCAACCACTGTTCCATGCCCCTGGGTCTCCTGCCGTTGGCTGCTTTCACAAGCCTGCTCATGTGGACCCCTCTGTG
>DATDGE010000306.1:0-2085 GCA_036522255.1 Nitrososphaerales archaeon
AGTCGCAAAATAGCGGAACTTCTCCTTCCATCCCGCTATCTCGATGAGAAAGACAGGGAGGAGGACGATGGCGACCAATTTGGTCGCAAACGCGAGGCCAAGGAAGACTGCAGACATGCCCCGCCTCTTCTCGATGAAGAGCTGGATGCTCAGCACCACGAAGAGTGCGTTGAACAAATCGAAGTTGTAGACCCCATATATGAGAATGCTGGGAAGGAGAAAGTACAATGGGTTCACCTTGACACCCATTTTCGATGCCAGACGCCAGGTGGACCAGGCCAGAACTGCGACCGCGACCAGGCTGAAAGCGCTGAAGCTCAGGTAATACCCGACGTAGTTGCCGCCAAGGACGCGGGCCCCATAGAGAATCAAGCCGGAGACCGGCGGATATTCGAAGAATGTGTCAGGCGACGAGTTTGGGAACAGCCCCCCAGCGACCCACGACCTTCCCCAGAACGACCCGATGTCGCTGTATATGTTTGGAGCCGCCCAGGGCGAGTGCAGAACAATGCTCAGAAGTATGCCGGCCGCTGACGAGGATATGGAGGCCGCTAGGATGCGCCGGTCGGGCACGTTTCAGCGCCGCCCCCGACGGCTGTAAAATCATTGCGGATACCTTGATAAGGCGTGCCGCGGATTGAGTTTCATGGTCAGTCTTGTCCCGCCCGATTTGTCCACAACCTTCCTCGTGGCGACAATCCTCCCGCTGATCATAGGGTTCATCGTAGGGGTAATCGTCAAGAGCGCCCTCAAGATTGGGATAGCGATAGCCGTCCTGGTGCTGATCCTAATGGCCCTGGGGATAATCACCCCAGACCAGGTGCTGAAGCCGTTGCTCTCTGTTTTGAAATCCGGGAGCTCGCTGACGACCTACGCACAGCGCGTCGCAGGATACTTGCCCTACTCTTCACTGACCTTCATCATCGGCTTGGCAGTGGGATTTTGGAAGGGCTAGCCTAGCAGCCATTCTGGAGGCGGTCCCTTGCCGCCGGCACAGTCGACCACCCCCTTCACTCTTCGCAAAAATGAAGGACAGGCAAAACAGACGAGGAACGCCACCTCCTTGTTGACGACCGGGCAGTTGACGCTCTCCTTCTTCATCTTTGACATTGCCTTTCCGCTGGCGGCCCCCTTCAGACTTTCAGAAACCGCCTTTGGTACTTTCCTTGGCTTCTCGGCCGGGAAGATGTCAACCTTGAACTTGGTCTCCAGCGACATGGAAGGGTCTTGGAACTAATTCGGATAAAAGTGTGTGGTATCAATTGCCGAGGGCGGTCGTAAGCTAGCCGTTTGCTCTTCGAGACTGGAGGGGTTTCGGAACCTTTGGGCATGCGTCGCCTCAGCAGAAATGTCAGACCTGCAGCGGCAAGGAAGGATACGAAGTAGCTGAAGTCCGCTCCCCCGAACAGGTAGGCGAGCGCGCCGAAGGGATAACCCAGGTGGAGAGCGGGCACCATGAAAGGCACGGAAGCGAACACAGCGACAAGGTAGGCAATCAGCGCTCTGGCATCAATTCCCTGTGCGTCTGTCGAACTCTGGACCGACGTCCTGCGGGAGACGTAGTAGTCCACAAGGACGATCCCAAGCCACGGCATTATCCAATAATCAAGGACGAGAAGGAAGTTCTCGAAGTTCAGCTCGAAATTGACCTGGCCGGCGAAGGAAAGCGCGAGGCCGACAAGTCCGCCGACCACTACTGCAACCCAGCGCTTCGTCTTGACGTCTAGGACGAGGGCGGACAGTGAATTCGTGTAGATGTTCAAGGCGTTGGCGGCCATCGCCCCAAGTATGATGGCAAGGATGGCCACAGGACCGAAGGGCCCCGCGAGGCCGTATAGGCCCCCGAACCCCAGCCCCGAGGTCAGGCTCCCAACCAGCGCCCCGATCATCTCGACGGCGAACGAGGCCCCTGAACCTCCGGCGAGGGCGTAGAGAGCGACCCTGCGGCTCGGCGTGGACGAGGGAAGGTACCTAGTGTAGTCAGAGGCGTATGGCGACCAGCTCATCAGATAGGAGAAAGAAACTGCGAGGACGACGCCCAACGTTCCAAGTGAAGGGGCGGCTGCAGAGCCTCCGCCTGGGACG
>DATDGE010000307.1:0-3511 GCA_036522255.1 Nitrososphaerales archaeon
TTGTACACCTCGACCGGATCGCTTACATTCTTCAAAGATCTGGGTCCGAGGCTCGACAGAAGTATGTCCACCTTGTTCTGAACGTGATCGTGCACCTGCCGGGTCACGCAAACGCCTCCGTCCTCTGCCAGAGCCTCAATCCTCGAAGCAACGTTGACAGCGTCCCCTGAAATGTCCCCCCCCGCCTCCACCACTTCTCCGACGTGGATTCCCACCCTTAGGTGCAGCCTGCTCTCGGTCGGAAGCGAGAGGTTGAACTCTCTTACGACCCTCTGGATGTCGTAGGCGCATCTGACCGCATCCGTGGCATTTGGAAACTCCATTAGGAAGGCATCTCCGATTGTCTTCACTTCCCTGCCGTTATGCCTACTGAGGACGGGTCTGATTAGCTTCCTTTGTTCTTCGACGAGAGCGAGCGAGAGAGACTCGTTTCTCTGTCCTAGAGCAGTATAGCCGACCATGTCAGTGAACACAATGGCTGCAAGTCTACGCTGTCCTTGAGACAAACCCTGTTATGCAGGCTGTGTCTAGCCAAGGATAAATCCGTTACCGGGAGGTTGAAACGTCCCTTCTGGCGTCCCACCGGACAACATGTTGTGTTGAAGTCCTCCCCCCCGCACCTGAAGCCTCATGAAACGAGGACGATTGTGACCGATTCTAACCTAAAGTTGGGTTCCCACCCCCCGCACTTAGAGTCGGCATCAATTTTGATGCCAGCGTCTCCAAAGAAATAAGAACTGCAGAGGGGCAATCGTAATGTGCAATCGGGACCTCAAAGATTGGTCTTGGCCGCCCTAATCTTTCAAGTGATTTTTGCCGGAGCAAATTTCGTCGCAGTGCGATTTAGCAACCTTGAGCTTCCACCTTTCTGGGGCGCCAGTCTGAGGTTCCTCCTCGCGGGTCTCATCTTCCTGGGAATTGTCATTGTCCGGAGGATTGAGCTTCCGAGGGGGAAGGCATTGGAGGGGACCATCATCTATGGGATCCTGAGCTTCGGAGTGAGCTACGCTTTCTTCTATTACGCCCTCGTCAGCGTGACGGCAGGGCTATCTTCTGTCATCCTATCCTTGACCCCAATTGCGACACTCTTCCTTGCAAGCGCCCACATGCAGGAGCGCCTCGACATGCGGGGGCTGGGAGGCGGTCTCGTCGCGATCGCTGGCACAGCGATCGTATTCAACGAGCAACTCACTCTGGCGATTCCCCTGATGCCACTCCTGGCCCTCCTCGGAGCTCTCGTGGCCATCGCCGAGACGAGCGTGGTCCTCAAGCACTACCCGCAGGCCAACCCATATGGGACCAACGCTGTTGGGATGCTGCTGGGTTCAGCCATGCTGGTCGCCCTTTCTCTGATCGCGGGGGAGAAGTGGTCCCTCCCAACGAGGATTCCTACCATCGTGTCGGTCGCGTACCTTGTGGTCCCAGGGTCGGTGTTCCTCTTTGCCCTTTACCTTTTCGTCTTGTCCAGATGGACAGCTTCTGCAACTAACTATGGCTTTGTCCTCGTCCCCATTGTGACAGTGCTTGTCGCCTCCGCTCTTGCCGGCGAAGTGGTCACCCTGACATTCCTCGCCGGAACCGCCCTTGTCATAGTCGGAGTCTATTTCGGCGCGATTTCGCGGACCAGGCGACCACCCTAGGGACGGGGTCAGGCCACCAACCCTGTTCCAAAGAATTGCGGTCTGTGGGCCGTACTCTGCCAAAAAATCCTTAAATGAAAACTTTGTCGCGTTGCATGTTAAGAGTGGACATCGAGCTTCTCCTCAATTTGTTCGATGCGGCGATCATAATCGGAATAGCGGTCCCGACTCTGTACATGGCGACCAAGGTCAAGCAAACAAAACTCAGAATGCTCACGATACTTCTCGCGTCATTTCTTGTTGTGCACGGGTTGTATCATGGAGCCGCGGCGCTTGGATCGCTGCCAGGGCTCGACATAGTAGGAATCTCTTCCGATCTCCTGATCGAGCCCATTGGTTGGCTGCTTTTCTTTGCATTCGCAGTCTACTTCCTCAGGAACAGTGTTTGAGAAATTGCTCGCCATTTCCTATACCTACGCTGCGGAAGCCGGCTCAGCGGGTGCGATAGCTGAGATTGTTTCGCTCCTCCTAATTCTCGCCTCGACCGTCCTAATCGTCTACCTGAATTTCCGAATCAGGAACAAATTAACATTTCAATTCGAGATACTCATTTTCACACTAATCCTGGTCGCGGCTGAAATACCCAGGACCCTTTACTCGCTCAGGATAATCGACTTGGACTTCCTCTCCCCAGCGGGCCTCGAAATTCACAGCGTGTCGATGGTCATACTTGCCCTCTTCGTGTCCTACAGAACAGTCGGATTTTTCAGGGGAAGGCAGATCACAGCCATGGCAGGCACCTACGAAGAAGTCCTTCTATCTTCAGTCAGGGAAGCCCTTATCGGCGGGTTGGGAGAGACGAGCGCAAAGGCTCTTGATTTCTATCTCGACAGCCGAATCTTGATTACGGACCCAGCCGAATACGAAAAATCTATGACGAAGGTTCTCGGGCCGGGGTCCAAGCCTGTCATAGAACATCTCTTGGACAAGGTATGTTCGTCAGCTGGCATCGAGAGAAGCAGCGTGCACAGCCTTGAACAATGCCTCGCCGAGGCAAGGCGTAAACTCAACTAAAGGGGCTCGGACCTCACTTCGGACCAAACACATCATCCAAACCTCGAGACTCCCAACTAAGGCGGAATCCATGAGCTTGGAGCGGCTGTGCATTCGTTGAGAACGCTTCGTGTATCGAAGCCAAGCGACTGGCGCTCGTGGCTCGAAAAGAATCACGACAAAGAGGACGGGGTTTGGCTGGTGTTCCTCAGGAAAGGCTCAGGAGAGCCTTCGATTTCCTATGAGGAAGCGGTTGGCGAGGCGCTGGCCTTCGGCTGGATAGATAGCCTCATCAAGAAAATAGACGAGAGACAATTCGCGAGAAAATTCACCCCTCGCCGCCCTTGGAGCATTTGGTCAAAACTCAACATCCTACGAGTCGAGAAGCTGATCGGAGAAGGAAGGATGACCAGCCGGGGTCTCGCGGCATACCAGATGAGGACGCCGGAGATTTCACTCCTCGAGAAAATCAACATCGAGGGAGTCACAATCCCATCAGACTTCGGAAATGCTCTGAGGAGGAACAAGAAGGCATGGAAGAATTTTGAACGGTTCGGCCCAAGCTACAAGAAGAGGTATATCATCTGGATTTCTGGAGCGAAGACCCCAAAGATCAGAGCAAGGAGGATAGCCGAGGCAGTGGTCCTGGTTTCCAGAAATGTGAAATCCCTGCTAAAGTGAATCTACTTTGCTTTGCGCCCTTCCCAAAGGGCCACGACGAGGACAAGGATTTCAACCACGAACAGGGCAGGGAACAGGTACGCGATGTGCTTGCTGTCGTACAACCCCAGCCCGAAGAGATACTTCGCGAAATCCGTCTGAGAGACTTCGAAAGACCCGAACGGCGACGGCCAGAATATGTCCCCCACCATTATGAG
>DATDGE010000308.1:0-1822 GCA_036522255.1 Nitrososphaerales archaeon
GATGATCGAGGGGAGCCAGGAGTATACTGACCTGGACTTCGCGGCCTTGTTCAAAGAAAGGAATAAGCTAGCGGAATTCTTCTCCGGCCAGTTGGGATATGGCAAACGGAAGACGACGATAGCAACCTCAACTTCTCAGAGGCAGATCTACTTTCAGCCTGACGGTTACTTCACAGTCGACGTCCTCATGGACAAGCTGCTCATAGCCAACCACCCCATCGACTTTAGGTCCAGACTCGGGGTCGACCCCACGACCCTGTCCCTCGCCGACCTGTTGCTCGAGAAGATTCAGATGTGGGTCTCGTTCAGCGAGAAGGACCTGAAGGACACCCTGCTGCTTCTCAGAGCCCACGACGTGGCAGAAGACAGCGACGGCGGGAACAGGATAAACGCGGGTTACATAGGCGAATTACTCTCCGATGACTGGGGTTTCTACTACACGGCGACGACGAATCTGAAGAAAATCTTGGCTCTCATGCGGGACCTCGACGCCAAGGGTCAGGAGGTCCACATCGACCCGTCGCGGATATCCACAGAAGAGAGGGCTGACATCGCAGGTAAGATAGAGCGCATTTTGAAATCGATCGAGGACCACCCGAAATCGTTCGGATGGAAAGCGAGGTCCAAATTGGGGACGAAGAAGCAATGGTACAGGGACGTCGAAACCCAGCAAACCGTCGGAGACTTCGGGCTCTGGCGACTAAGAGAAACAACAACATAGCGAATTTCCAGTCGTGACTTGGTCAGCGGCCAAGCAGACTTTATCATCTCACAGCTTCGCGGAGCCTTTCGCTTCTTGTCCTTGGTCCAAAGCAAAACTTCCACGAGCGGCTATCTCTATGGCCTAGGGTCCGCGGTGACAGCAGGCCTCATCCCGGTGCTCAGCAAGCTTTCGCTGGTCAGCGTAAGGCCGCTTACAGTCTCGGCCCTGGTCTTCTTCGCCGCCGGGCTCATGCTACTTGTATATCATCCAAAGGAGCGCCCTGGGAAGAAATCCGCGGGATGGATGCTGGTCACAGGCATGTTGGGGGCGGCAATTGCTCCGGCGCTGTATCTCTACGGCATCAACCAGACTTCGGCCGTCAACGCGGCCCTCCTCACCACCGCGGAAGTCTTCTTCACCGGCGTGATCGCCTTTGTCGTGTTCAAAGAGACGCTGAAGCAGAGACAGCTCCTCGAGAGTCTTATTGTCGTGGCTGGCATAATCATCGTTTCCACAGGACTCGATTTCTCGAGCGTACAGCTCGCTCACGGTCTCGCAGGGAACCTCCTGGTCCTTGCAGCGGGCCTTGTTTGGGCTGTAGACAACAACCTGAGCAGGGTCACCAGCCAGAAGTTCGGGCCTGTCTTTGTGTCGAAGTTCAGGAACATATTCGGGGGCGGGCTGCTGCTGGTATTCCTTGTTGCGACCTCGGCCCTGTCGCCGGTCCCGACCGGGGCCGTCCCAGTCCTCATCCTGTACGCGGCCGACATAGCCGTGGCGACTCTCACATTCACAGCGGCACTGGTCCGCATCGGGGCAGTCAGGACACTTCTGGCCTTTTCCACCACGTCTATCTTCGGGTCAGTCTTTTCTGTGGCAATTCTCGGCGAGGCCCTGACCATCGTCCAAGTGACGGGCGGGGCGCTGATACTCCTTGGGGTCTACCTGATTCAGAAGAGCGAGAATCGTTGAAAATCCCGTTGAACTTTAAATCGACTAGAAATCGGTGCACGAAGCGGTTGCTAATCACGCTGCAGGGCGAGTAGATTGACCAAAACCAAGCAGAAAGAATACGGAGTAGGAATCATAGAATATTCAATCGGCAGAGTGCACGCCCAT
>DATDGE010000309.1:0-4584 GCA_036522255.1 Nitrososphaerales archaeon
GGCGCAGTTCACAAAGACCCTGAGCATGTACTATAATGTCGTCTTCACCAAGGGAAAGAGAAAGGTGGGCTACGGGGCACTGATCCACTTCCCTAAGCTCAAGGCGAAGCCGGAACGCAGCGGCGGAATTGTCCTGGCTGCCAAGATCGTGGTGGACGGGCGCAAACACGTCGATTCCTTTGAGCGGGGAAAGTTCGACGACTTCCTTGTCGAGGTCAAACCATACATCAACCTCCTGGGAGACCTCTACCGGCAGACCCGAAAGATGTAGCTGGCAATGAAAGGCTACGTTCTGGGCATAGAGAGTACGGCCCACACTTTCTCGGCTTCGGTCGTTTCGGCAGGAGGAAAGATACTTTCCAACTCGAAGTCAGTTTACACACCCGCCGAAGGGAGTGGGATTCACCCCTTCGAAGCGTCCCAGAGCCATCTCGCCTCCGCCGCCAGGGTTCTGGCCGATGCGCTAGATGCTTCCGGTGTTTCACAGGACGAGATCAGTGCGGTGGCCTACGCCATGGGGCCGGGTCTCGGGCCCTGCCTGAGGGTCGGGGCTGTGGCCGCAAGGACATTGGCCGTGTCCCTCGATGTTCCTCTTGTGCCTGTCAATCATGCGGTGGGCCATATAGAACTGGGATGTCTGCTGACGGGGGCGCGAGACCCGGTAGTCCTTCTCGTTTCGGGGGGTCACACGATGATCATCGCATTCTCAGGAGGAAAGTGGAGGATCCTTGGCGAGTCCCTCGACCTGACCCTCGGCCAGCTTCTCGACCAGTTCGGGCGACATCATGGGCTGGCCTCCCCTTGTGGGGCGGCAATCGAGGAAGCTGCGTCGAAGTCGGTCAACTACCTAAGGCTCCCCTATTCAGTGAAAGGCAACGACGTATCCTTCTCCGGCCTCCTCACGGCGTCGAAGGTCCTCCTCGACGGGGGTGAAACATTCTATGATGTTTCGTACTCTATCCAGGAGACAGCTTTCGCGATGGTGACCGAGGTTACGGAGAGAGGCCTGGCTTTCACCTCGAAGAACGAGGTCCTTGTCGTCGGTGGGGTGGCCGCCAACAGAAGACTAGGGTCGATGATGACGGCCATGGCGAAGAGGCATTCGTCCAAAGTTCACCTTGCCCCGGTGGAATACAGTGGGGATTGCGGAGCGCAAATAGCATGGACGGGGTTGCTTTCCCACGAGCGGGGTATTCAGATACCGGTCAACGAATCGAAGGTCCGACAGTCGTGGAGGCTCGACACAGTTGAAATCCCCTGGCGACGCTGATTACGCGTCCGGGAAGCTCATCTACCGCGGCGCCGAAGCCGATATCTTGCATGGAAAATGGCAGGGACTGGACGTCGTCTACAAAGTCAGGAAGCCCCTGGAATACAGGCTTCCAATCCTGGATGAAGCAATCAGACACCACAGGACTCTCCGAGAGGCCGAGATGATTCATCAGGCAAAAGGGGCCGGGGTCGAAGCGCCCTCCCTCTACCACGTCGACCCGGCTTCGGCGACCCTGGTCATGGAGTTTGTCAAGGGTGACCGATTAAGGGACGTCATCGGGAGGATCCCATCTGAGGAACTGGCGGAGGTCTTTTTCATGTTCGGCAAAGACGTCGCCAGGTTGCACAGGGCGGGCATAATGCACGGCGACCTTACAACTGCCAATGTCGTGAGGAGGGGGGGAAGGCTTGTCTTCGTCGACTTCGGCCTTTCACTGCGCTCGGAGAGGCTAGAAGACCACGCAGTCGACATTCGGCTGATCAAGGAAACACTGATGGGCGCGCACTCGGGCGTCGCATCGGCGGCCCTCGAAGGATTCTACAAAGGATATTCAACCGTCGTTGGGGCGGCCCGGTTCCGCCGGGTCCGGACGCAACTTCAGAACATCGAGAGACGGGGGAGATACGCAAGGGTTGCATAGAGACTGAATGGCTGGCAACATTTATCAGCCGAACGCATGGGACTCGCATGAAAGGTTTCGGCATGGCCAGGATCCACTCTCATCGGCACGGTAAGTCTCATCAGACGAGGCCCCCGAACAAGACCAATCCTGGCTGGGTCACCACCACCCCCGACGAGGCCCGTTCCACAATCATCAAGCTGGCGAAGGAAGGAGTCACCCCGAGCAGGATCGGTCAGACCCTCCGCGACGACTACGGGGTCCCACTTGTGAAGACGCTGCTTGGAAAATCAGTAGGCGAAGTCCTGTCGGAAGGGAAGGCTGCCCCGAAGCTTCCTCAGGACCTCCAGGACCTGATTGACCGAGCATTCAGGGTCCAGAAACACCTCCAGTCGCACAAGAGCGACAAGAAAAACGTGCACTCCCTGGAGCTTGTCGAGGCCAAGATCTACAGGCTTTCAAAATATTACAAGGAGAGAGGCGTCCTCCAGGGCGACTTCAAGTACACGGCAGTGGTCGCACAGCTGGCCTAGTCGGGGGAAGGTGGACCCACGGCCGACCTCGATGGTATACTGGCGAGGTACAGGGTAATCACGGCTGAGGTTATCAAAACCTCCAAGAGAGGCAAAAGGATTCTCATCGTCACGCACATCGACGCGGACGGACTCTGCAGCGGGTCCATCTTGTTCGCATCACTTATGCGGAAGGGGGCAAACGTGACACTGAGGACGGTCCCGGACCTGGACCGGAAGACGATCACGGCCCTCGAGGGAGAAAAATACGATTTCTACATCTTCATGGACCTTGCATCCACTCTAATCGGGGAGCTTGAGTCGACCTTCGGCGGGAGGTTCCTGACCATCGACCACCATCAGATTCCCACTGAGGACGCAGGGAAGTCCCAGGTAATGAACGCCTGGAACTTCGGATATGACGGGGGAAGGGAGGCGTGCTCCTCCTCCATGGCATATTTCTTCGCTGTGACATTGGACCCGTCCAACGGCGACCTTTCCCCCCTTGCCGTCGTCGGGGCCCTTGCCGACAGGCAGGACGCAGGACCGGGAAGGTCACTCTCCGGGCTCAACGAAACGGCGGTTCAAGACGCACAGGTAAGCGGTCTGCTTGCAGCGTCTCGCGACCTCATGTTCACCGGCCGGGAGACCCGGCCAATCCACGAAGCAATCGCCCTTACATCGACCCCCTTCCTCAAGGGCCTCACTGGGAGCAAAGACTCAGTCCTTGCAGCCCTCCACCAGTCAGGGCTCGCGCTGAAAGATGGCAGCACTTGGAGGACCATCTCGTCGCTCACCCCAGATGAAAAGATGAAGTTGACCGATGTGCTTGCAGGCACCGTGGGCCCTTCGGAGGGGGCGACCGAGGCGCTTGCGAGCCTGGTGGGGGAAGTCTACACTCTCGAGTTTGAAGATCCGTTTACCCCCCTCCGAGACGCAAGGGAGTTCGGTACGCTGCTGAACGCGTGCGGGAGGATGGGTGCCGCAGGGATAGGGATCTCCGTCTGTCTGGGGGACAGGTCAGAAGCGATGAAGGCAGCGATGAAGTCCCTCCACGAATACAGGACCGGGATCAACAAAGCCCTCGATGGTCTTACGTCCGAGCCGTCGAGGATCGAGTCCCATGGGAGCGTCGTGTTGGTGCACGGAGAGGGCCTGGTGGACGAGAAGCTTCTCGGCCCCGTGATTTCCATACTCACGTCTTCGTTGGAGTTCAAGGACAAAGTGGTCGTGGGCAGCGCCTCAAGCCGGGGCACTGACCTGAAAATTTCCTCGAGGGTCGGGGACAACTTCCAGGGAAGAGTCAACCTGGGCTTGATCATGCAGGAAGCAGCCGAAGCAGTCGATGGGGTCGGGGGCGGGCATTCCATGGCGGCCGGCGCGAAAATCCCTTCATCGAGGGCGGTCGATTTCTCAAGGGCTGTCTCGGAAAAAGTCTCCAGTTGACAGTCTCGGTCCAACTCACCTTGACCTGCAAGGACGCCGAAGCCCGGAGACGGCTCCAATCTGTTCTCTCTCCCGACAATGAGGGAGGCCCAAGGTCATTGAAGCTCTCAGCTGCAGGGGTGGGGAGCACGCTGAAATTCAGAGTCGAGGCTGACTCTCCTCAGACCGCAGTCTCGACAGCCCTCTCCATCCTTCGCGATGTTCGCCTGTTCGAGGAGGTATGGCTTTTATCGAATGGCGGAGACGCCGCGGTCCGAGGATGAAAGTCTAGATGATGGACGTCAAGATTGTCCGAGAGAATCCTGACGCGATAGTCCAGAGCCTGAAAAAAAGGGGGGCCCTCGACAAGATACCTCTGGTCGAGGAAGCTGGAAAGGCGGACGAGGCATGGAGGAAACTCAAGACAGAGGTGGACAGACTAAGGCACAAACAGAACGAGCTTACCGCCCAGGTCGCCGAGCTAAAGAAGAAGGGGGCGCCCATCGAAGCCAAACTCAAGGAAGTCAAGGACATCCCTCAGAAGATCAAGGACCTCGAGGCAAAAGCCGAGGAGAGGAACGCAAGGCTGACGAAAATACTCCTAAGCCTCCCCAACATCCTCCACGAAACAGTCCCGACGGGAAAGGACGAAACCGAGAGCGTGACCGTTCGGACCTGGGGGGAACCTCCCGAGTTCGGGTTCGAGACCAAAGACCACATCGACCTGCTCACAGGTCTAGGTATGGTCGACATAG
>DATDGE010000310.1:0-5073 GCA_036522255.1 Nitrososphaerales archaeon
CATCCGGAGTGACTCTGCAATGACTCGCCCTGTGAATTCGAGCCGTACTCGAGGCTCAGATCCATTTGACGCAGAATGTAGCTCTTCGTCAGCCTCTCGTTGCACCCTGGCCCATGACTCCCGGTTTTTCAGGAGAAGGTATAGGGCCCAGGTGAGGGCTGTGGCCGTTGTGTCGTGCGCTGCAAGGAGAAAGGTCATCAGCTCGTCGTGAATTTGGCTGTCGGACAGAGGTGCAGTCTCGTCCTCGTAGTCTGACGACCTGAGAAGGGTGGAGAGTAGGTCGCCGTGGTCAGTCCCGTCGTTCCGTCTCTCGGCCACCAGGCGCTCAATCGTCCGGTCCAAGCTCATGCGTGCGGCCCTGTACCTTCGGCTCTCTCCGACGGGAAGGGCTTCCCAGAAGTCTGCGAAGGGATTCCTGTCTTGGTTGAAGTAAAAAACGCGGAGATAGTACTGAATGGTGAAATGCTCCATCGACTGTACTAGAGCTGAGCGCGTCTCCCTGGCCTGCGACCTGATGTCAGTTCCGAACAGGGCCTTGGCAGCGATTGAAAGCGTGAGCCTCATCATTTCTTCCCTGAACTCGAAGGGAGCGCCTTCTCGCCATTCGTCAATCGCCTCGTTTGTGTAAGTGAAGGCGTCCTTCATGTAGCTTGCCGCTCGCTCGTGGGTGAAAGATGACTGGATGACTCTCCTTTGGTTGCGGTGGAAGGTGCCCTCCGAAGCAGGGAGACCTTTTCCCATGAGCTTCCGGCCGAACTGCATCGTCCTGCTCTTTACGAAGTGATTGTTGCTCGAAACCAGGACCTCCTGAATCAAGTCCGGATGAGAGATGACGCAAACCGTGTATCTGCCGAACCTGAACTCGGCCATGTCCCCGTATTCTCTGGGGATCCGCAGGATTGACTGAAGCGGATTCTGCAGCATGTTGAAGGGGATCGAGACGGGGAGTCTCTTCACCTGATATTGCGCTGCTGGGGCCTTTTGCAACACTTCTCCAGTCATGAGGATTCCCTAATAACGTCGATAAGCCATGGCCTCTTAGGTGAAGCCGGGGAACTCTCCGATTCTCGAGTACCTCAGGTTCTTCCGGATCGACTCCGCCTCGGCTCCGATGACATACCTCGTCCTTGGATATTTGCTTGGGGGCGGGAGCCTGCTCTCAGGGGGGACGGCTCTCTGGCTCCTCTTCGGGATTGTGTTTCAGATGGCTGGCTTCGGCGACAACAACGTCCAGGATATCAAACATGACCTTGCGGATCCAAACAAGTCTTCCTTTCCGCTCGGGAGGTCGATACCACTAGGCGATGCGCGGCGCCTTGTGATTGGCCTTCACATACTAGGATTGGCATTCGCGCTTTTCATTTCAGGCTCTTTGGCGGCGGCGGCGGTCTTCGGTGTTTCGTATGCATCGGGTCTCGCCTA
This sequence comes from Nitrososphaerales archaeon, assembly GCA_036522255.1. Taxonomy (GTDB): domain Archaea; phylum Thermoproteota; class Nitrososphaeria; order Nitrososphaerales; family Gagatemarchaeaceae; genus UBA183. The sequence continues at coordinate 1,423 of DATDGE010000310.1, forward strand.
CAATCGGACGAGCAAGGCTCGGACGTTCGCACCATTCCTCTTTGGGCTGACGTTCGCTCCGTTGGCACTCTTCAGTTATCTCACTACGGCAGGGCGGGTGGGGCCCATGATTCTTCTGGTCGCAGCGCTCTGCTTTTTCGAGTGCCTGTTCCAGAACGCGGTAGCGACCAGCTTGAAGGATGTTGAGGCGGACAGCGTGAACGTCATGAAGAGACTTGGGGCGAGGTTGGAATCGGGACGACTCATCGTTCCAAGAAGCGCGAGGGCAGTGACCTACTCGATCAAGGGATTCGAGGTTGCACTGCTCGTAGGCTTGGCGACCTTCTCCCAGCCGTGGACTGTGATATTCGGAGTCGCGTTCCTCGTAGTTTCTCTTGCAGGCGCTTCGCAGACGATAAGGTCGCGCGCCTGGGAGGAGCGGAGGCGTTTGATGTTCCAGGCCGCTGTCAGCGAGATTGGTCTCTTCTATGCGGTGATTGGGTTCTTGCTGATCGGATTGGGGCCCGTCTCCTCATTTTTCGTGGCAACGTTTCCTCTGATTTGGTATGTCGCTGTAAAAAGAGTGGTGTGGGGTTCCGTGAGTCGGGTGATGGCTTGACTTGCGCTGACTGCCCTTCAATCATCGTCGTTGTTATGCCTGGTTTCCCGACATTCTCCCGAGAGACTACGGGCCTTTGAAGATTAGGTTCTCGCAGAAGAACGCGTTTTGTCCGGAATCGTCGAAGGTCAAGTACTCACTGACGATGCGCATCGTCTTGGTCTTGATGGCTTTGGCTTGCTTCCAAATGAAGCCATTGGGTATGTGGATTTCAGTCCTGACCTCCGCTCCGGAGACTGGGTCCTTGAAAGGCTCCACCTCGACATCGAGGACTCCGGGGACGGAGAAGGTGCTGGACTTGCCATTTATCCTGTATTTCACGTTCACGTATTGGGTGTCATGGAAGTACTTGATCGTTCCATTAAAGACAGCGAACGGGCCGTTCCCTTTTGCCTTCCCCTGGAATATCTGATCAATCGCCTCCCTCTGCTTCGGAGATGCCTTCTCGATGGTGTAGAGCTGCAATGAACCGCTCCCCTCGTGGATTGCCTTTGGCCACGAAGCGACGTAGACGATGGGGAGTCCGTCGAGGTTGACATCTCCGTAATGGCCCTTGTTAATCCTGAAGAAGTCAATTGCTCTGCAGAAGCCGTAGGTGGGAAAACCACTCAGGTTGCAGGGACATCCGAAGTCACAGTTGCAAGTTTCCACGTAGTCGAGTGAAATCTGCCACTTCGGGATTTGGACGGCCTGGGTCGCGGGCATCCTCGAGGGCACCCACGGTTAGCTTCAGGAGGGGCGATAATAATGCTTTCCAGGTCTTTTAGCGAGGATTCTTACATCTCTGATTGACCCATCCCAGCAACGGCACCCAACATTTAGTAGGAATCTATTCGCATGAAGTCCTACTTCAGACGTCTTTTATAATCGAAGGGGACGCTTTCATGCGATTGTGAGACGGTCCCAGGACTGGAGTACTCTCCCAAGAGCCCACGTTATCAGGAGGGCGTAGAGCCTAGAAGTGTTACTGAGCCTCCCGGTGGATCTTATGCAGTCGATGAGGTCCTACAGGTTTCCGCCTGAGGACCTAGAAAGGCACCAGAACAGGAAGTTTAGAGAAATCGTCAGGTTCGCTTTCGATAAAGTCCCATACTATCACAGGGCCATGAGGGAGGGCGGCCTCAATCCAAGCGATTTCACAACTGGGAACGACGTCCGAATGCTTCCGATGCTGAATAAGGCGATCCTGCTGGCGAACCCAGGAGAGGATTTCCTGGCCCGAGGAGTGCCAGTGATGTTGACAAGGCATACTTCTGGCACGACAGGGCCCTCTGTCACGTTCAGCCGAGGGCCCAAGACGGTTCAGAGGTCGATCACCATGAAGCTCAGGACTATGTGGCTGTCAGGTGTGAGACCTTGGGAAAAGTCGGTTTTCCTTCCCTACTTTGGGACCGATGTGTCTAACGTCGCCCAGCTCAGCGGAGTTAGGGCGCGTAGAGCGAAAGGGGGTCTATCCGTGCTTTTGTCGAGGCCGAGAGACCTCGTCATCGGGTACAAGGTCCTCCCCATAGGCCCAGGAAACGTCGATGCGATTTCAGGTCTCCTGGTGGGGTATAAACCAAACATACTTCACGCTCGTCCGTCTTATCTGAGACGCATCGCCAAGGTCGTCAAGGAACTCGAACCTTCGTTCGGAGTCGACAAGATCTTCAGTGAGGGGGAGATGCTGACAAACGGGACCAGGGCTGATCTAGCATCAACGTATGGGGCGGAGATATTTGACAGCTACGGGTCGTCGGAGTGCAGCGGGCTTGGGGGGGAGTGCCGCTGGCACAACGGGATTCACCTTTTCCCGGACTACTTCATCTTCGAACTCCTGGCACGGGATGGATACCCGGCGGCGCCCGGGGAAAGGGCGGAGCTAGTTGTTACAAGCTTGGAAGATGACGCCATGCCGCTACTCAGATACCGGATTGGGGACTTCGTAATTAGTCAGGAAGATGGGCTTTGCGGTTGCGGCTCATACTTCCCAAGGCTGGAACGGATCGACGGTCGGGCGTCCGACGGCATGTTGACCTCCGAAGGTGATCCCATTTTGGCCGGCGAGGTCATCGAATACATCGAGACCCATTTGGGTCTCAGAGACTTCCAGTTGGTTCAGGAGGGCCCGTCGGAGATGAAACTCAGAGCCTTGAGAATCCCTACGGAAACGGTCCTGTTGCAGCTGCGAAAGTATCTCTCGGGCCTGACAAAGGCTGAAGTTTCAATCAGAATCGAGCTGTGGCGAAGCGACGAGATGCCGATCAAATTCAGACCAGTCACGAGGTCGGGCGCGAAAAGGGTCGGAGAGCGGGTGAAGGTCAACTGACAAACCCTTCGCCGTCGTCCGGGAAGATTTCAGACCTTCCCAGGGTCGCTTTCGCGGCAGCGACCGGGTCGATCGCAGAGTACTTCGACTATGGGTTGGCGGCGCCGATTGCGGCCCTCGTGTGGCCGAGTGTGTTCTTTCCCCAGCTCTCCTCCACCGCCGCGCTCGCCGCTTCCCTCGCGACCTTTGGTTCGGTTTACCTGATGAGGCCATTTGGTGCCTACCTCTTCGGGCGATTCGGAGACAGAGTGGGGAGGCGGGCTGGGCTGATGTGGACCCTCGTTCTCATGGGTGCGGGGTCTTTGGGATTGGGGCTGGCGCCGAGCTACGCGACGGTTGGGGCCGTCGCGCCGTTGTTTCTCATCGCCATGAGGTTCGTTCAAGGGGTCGGACACGGCGGGGAGTGGGGAGGAGCGGCGACCTGGGTCTCCGAACTTGCTTCCAATTCGAAGAGGAGGGCTTTCTGGACCGGCTGGATCACGTTCGCGGCGCCTGCGGGGAACCTTCTCGCCGCGCTGGCGTTCTTCTCACTCTCCCTGTCCATGCCGAGAGCTGAGTTCTTCTCCTACGGGTGGCGCATTCTCTTTGCAACAGGCGCGGTCGTCGCGGCTTCTGGTCTGCTCATAAGATGGAAGTTCGTAGAAAGCCCTCTGTTCGCGAGCGGGAAGATTCAGACGGAACCCAAGGTCCCAAGGCCTAGCTTCTTCAGGTCAGAATGGAAGAGGGTCATCTTCCTCATCCTTTC
>DATDGE010000311.1:0-2908 GCA_036522255.1 Nitrososphaerales archaeon
CTGGTGCCGCCGGCACTAATAAGGGAAGTCTACTATTCACTTCATTTGCGCGGGCCGCCACAGAGGCGACGAGTATGGTTTCGATTGATTCCTGGAATTGACCGTGGATGAGTAGCTTGCGCTGGTCCGCCACACGAGGGGCTCGTGGAGGGGTCCGTTTGCAAGGAGGCACCCCGTTCGTGAAGAATACCGCAGGACTGCGAGCCGTGGTCAGATTGAGCTCTGGTTAGGACCCTATCTTACGATGAGTTCGCCGCTCTGCATGTAAGCATGGATCGTACAGAAGATTGAGCAATAGATCCGAAAGGTGCCAGCTTGGTTTGCCACAAATGTGACTGTGATCTTTTGCCCCGGTGCGACCGTCTCGATGCTGCTGTCGAAGTAGTGCGTTATCTGGAATCCATGGGCCTGATGGTCTTCGTTGAATACGGTTATGTTGACCAGGGTGCCTTTCGCCACCTGGATAATCGGCCAGGAGCTCTGAGGGACCCCATGGGCGATGCTGTCATTGAACCCATTCGCGGTTGCTACGATCAGGATGTTTTGTCCGGTTGAGGCAGGGACTTTGCCGCCATAAAAGTAGACAAGGCTTGAAGCCGAGACGCCTATCACTGCAATCGCCACCAGTGACAGGAGGAGTTTTGTTCTTGATGTCAAGGGGTAGAAAAGACTCAGGAGTGAAACAGGGCGGCGACGTATATCAAGGTGAATCCGACAAGGATGGCAAAAGCCATCTTCACGCCGCTTCCGCTCTCCTCCCCTCGCTGTGACGCCTGACCTGCCAGCCTGAGGGCGACATAGATGGAGGCCCCTGTCCCCAGGCCAAACCCATAGGTAGCGTCGAAGCTGAAGAAGTACCCCGCTATCGCCCCGACCAAAGACGGGAGAGCGAACAGAAGGGTAAGGACTAGAACATCCCGGAGAGGTCTTCCTGCCGAATGCGTCCCCCTCGAATAGGAGAGGTATATCGCTCCCACCATCATCGGTTCCAGCATCTTGTGAAGGACGTAGGCAATCCCGGCCGAGACACCCCCGAAAGCATCCAGCAGCGAAGAGCTGGATGTCGAGGTAGCAGTTGAGCCGAATGCGCTTCCCTCGCCGAAGCCATGAATGCCGACAGCAATCGCGACGAGCAGAGGGACGACCATCCGAAGAGGCCGACCTTGGGATTCAGGACTCGCGACGTCTTTGTCAGCCCAGAAGAAGACGACCAGCCCGAAGGCGAAGAGCAGGAATACCGCGATCTGACCCGGATCCCCAGCGAAGCCCAAGTTGACTTCAAGGTTTGACGAGCCTTGAATTGTATCGACGAAGAACCAGAAAAAAATCCCCAGCGCGAAGCCGGCGACATATCGTTGGCTGACGCCCCTTCCGAGGAGAGTCACCAAGACCAGTCCGACGAAGGCCGGCACGACAGTCGCAAGTGTCCACGAGACAAAGCTGTCAGCGAAGGGGAGCATATTCCCACTATCGATGGACTACCTTAGATTATAGTGATTGTGGCTCAATCGGTGAACTGCTCCAACCTTATATCCGCGATTGGCCCTCGGAGGGCTAAACGCCTTGTTTGTGAGCTTTGTCGAGGAGGTAGTCCACTCCCTCGGTGTTTCGTTGTCGCTGGCAGTTCTTGGAATTGCCGTCTTGGCGTTCGTACGGCAACGAAGCAAAAGGTATCTCGCCCTTCTGGTGGCCTTCCTTTTTCTCTCAGCGGACGAATCCGTGCAGTTTGTCGAGTCGTTCTACTTCAACGCGTTCATCTATGTCCCCTACCTTGAAATCCACCTGTCGCATCTTCTCGACCTGGCCATGCTAATCAGCTTCGGGATTGCTTTGTTGGTGAAGTGAAGGAAGACAATGAAGGAAGGGACTAACGCACTGAAGCTGAGGGTCTTGGTTGAATCGTCGCCGGGCATACATCTCAGGGAAGCGCAGAGGGTCCTTGGCGTGTCGTTCACCACAGTGAGGCACCATGTCCGCCGTCTCCTGGAAGACAAGGCCATAGTGAGCCGCCGGTACGGACGATACAATCGCCTGTTTCCTCAGGGCTTTCCAGACTCCGAGATAGGACAGGCCTTGGCCGTCAGGAACAGGACAACCAAACTGATAATCGAGGAAATCGCCATCGGGCATAAGAGGTCCAACAAGTCGGTGTCTCGCTCGACGGGTCTCGCGAAGTCTACGGTGAGCAGACATATCCGCCTACTGGAGTCCCTCGGAGTCGTTGAGCGCACTAACTCAAACACTGGGTTAGGGTTCAACGTCAACGAGAGACTGGCCTTCCAACTCCTGAACCATGGGAGGTCAGGACTAAGGACGACAGTGGATCGCTACATCGCGTTGTGGAATCGATTGGACTGATGATGAACCGAGCAGACAGGCTGATCGCATTTGCCTGTTTGTTGATTATCCTTTCCGCCAGTTCCTTTGTCGCAGCACCCAACCCAGGGATGGCCTTCCACATCGCGGGACCAAGATCCGTCTCAGTCGGTGGTTCGCCGATAGCGGAGTCTGTGATACCCCCTGTCGGGCCGCTGAGGACGAACGCGGGCCCCCTTTCGATAGCCCAGAGCAACGATGGCACTTTCTGGATAGCCGAATTCTCAGCGGGCGCCATAGCGCAGTTCTTCCCGGTGAACGACAGCTTCCGGCAATTCATCATGCCCGGCTCAAACCATTTTCCTGCTTACGTCACGGTGGGTGCAAGGGGGATGGTGTGGTTCTCTGACCAGGGGGGAGACGGGAGCATAGTCATGCTCGACCCCTCGACAGGCAGCTTCACTGCGCATCCGACACCCTGTCAGTTCTCAAGCCCCGTTGGTGTGGCCCTGGATGCGGACGGGAACGTCTGGTTTGCTGAAGACTCCTGTAACAATCTAGGGGAGCTTGTTTACCCGAACTATTCCCCAGT
>DATDGE010000312.1:0-2700 GCA_036522255.1 Nitrososphaerales archaeon
TGATGTTCTGGATTTCGGGATTTCCATCTACGACAGGAATCGAGACCTGGTAGCCGAGGCGCCCGGCATCCCAGCTTTCATCGGTGCGAACGACTACGCGATCAAGAAGGGAGTCGAATACATCGGAGAAGAGAATATGGAACCGGGGGACATCGTGATCATGAATTATCCCTACTGGAGCTCGGCCCATACTTCCGACATGACCCTTTTTGCGCCTGTCTTCGACCCCAAAACCAGAGAGTTGGCCGCCTACGAGTGCATCCGTGCACATTGGATCGACATAGGCGCCAAAGACCCAGGATACGTACTCGATTCAAACAGCATCCACCAGGAGGGCATGGTCTTCCCGGGCACCAAGGTTTACTCCAAGGGAGAACCAGTCTCGCAGATTCTTGAAATCCTAAGATTCAATTCGCGCGCCCCTGAGACCCTCCTTGGAGACCTGAACGCTCAGATCGCAGCAGTGAGGACCGGGGAGAGACGCCTCCATCGTGTCTTCGAGAAGTTCGGGCTGCAGCCGGTCAAGAGGTCCTTTGAACAGTTGTTCGAAAGGGGAGAAAGGCAGTCGATGGAAGCTCTCGCCGGACTACCGCACGGCACCTGGTCCGCCACGGACTACCTAGATGATGACGGGATTTCTGACGATATGATAGAGATCAGGGTGGCTGTGACAATAACCGACAGAGAATTCAAAGTCGACTACACCGGGAGTTCTCCCGCCGTCCCCGGTCCGGTGAACATGTCATTCGGGGGGACCTATTCGACGTGCAAGATCGCATTCAAATCGTTGACCACACCAATGCTTCCCTCGAACGCCGGGAACTACAGGCCACTATCGGTTGTCGCGCCACCCGGGTCCCTCCTGCACGCAATCTATCCAGCGGCAACCTATACTCTATGGACGGGCCACGTCGCCTTTGAAGTCATCTTCAAGGCCCTCGCCGAACCTCTGCTCGACCGCATCTCCGCATGTTCCGGTGGCGACCTTCCTGGTTTCCAGATGAACGGGATTAGTCCTCTGACCCGTCGCTTCTACGCCCTGAGTAACAACGAACCCATCGGATACGGAGCTTCTTCAGAGCACGACGGTTCAAACGCATTGCAGACGCACACTGCGAATATCGCGAGGAATACGCCCACAGAGGTGCTTGAGATGAGGACCGGTATGCTGATAGAAAGGTTGGAACTGCTCACTGACTCCGGAGGTGCGGGCAAGTTCCGGGGAGGCCTCGGTGTCCGTAGGGATATCAGAATCGTTGAGGACGGGGAAATCCTCTCGGTCATGAAGAAGACGAAGACGAGACCCTGGGCTCTGGCAGGTGGCAAAGAGCCCATACCCTGCTCAATGCGCATGTTCGTAGGTACCCCAAGAGAAATCAAGGTCGGGACTTACAGAGCCAAGGTCAAGAAAGGCGACCTCTGCGTCCTCGAGACGGCAGGAGGGGGCGGCTTCGGAGATCCCCGGGAACGCGACCCGGCAAAGATACTCGAAGACGTGTCTGACGAGTACGTATCTGTCGGAACCGCACGTGATGAGTATGGAGTTGTCATCTCTGGCGGGCGGGTGGACTCGGATGCGACCCAGAAGCTGAGAGCCGGTTAGGGATTAGAAAGGGAACGACGGCGACGAAACTAGCTGGTTCCCAGCCCGTCTCTTCTGCGGATTTCCTTGCCGAACCGGGTCAAAACTTCGTCAAGCAAGGCAATGTATTCCTCTCGGGCCACGAGGAAATCGATGTTCATTCGCTTCTTAACGAGTTTGCTCGTCTCAACGAGAAACTTGTCATCGCGTGCGTCCTTTCCTACTTCTGGCAATTGACTTAGCGCGTCGAGGAAACGGAAGCTGGCTCCAAACCCTCCCTCGTCAATCGAGCCTCTCGCTGCGGATGCGAGGAAAGAGGCAAATTCGAACATCCGTTCCGAAGGCTTACGCTTCCCCAAAGAACACACCGAATTGGTTGTGAAAGACTTTGTTCGCGCCTTTCCGGGCCTTCACTGTTTTCGCCGAGATTCGGGGATAGCCAATAGGAATAATCAGGTCGACTCTATAGTGCAATGGCAGCCCAAGGATTTCCCTGATTCCTGCCATCGCTGGAATCATGGTGAATTGTGATCCAAGACCGAGCTCAGTTGCAGCCAGAAGTATGTTTTCTCCTGCTGCGCCGCTGTCGACGTACGAACTCCTCTCTGCGAGTGGCCCGGTTTTCTCCACCGCTTCTATGAGGTCAGTTATGATAACCAAAAGAACGGGAGGATTCGCGAGCAGGGACGGCGACATGAGCTTGACACCCCCGATCACCTTGGGGTCGTCAATGACCATCACGTGCCTGTAGGGCGCATTGCATGCAGTTGGAGCCCTTCTGGCCGCGTAGGTTAGTTTCTCCACCAACTCTCTGGGAACTGGTTCGTCACTAAAATCTCGGCAGGCGCGTCGCCGGGCCAGCGCCTCAGATAATTCCATACACTTGCGCGGGATGCTGTCCATATATGATTGTTGGCCGGTATCCGGTTTCTCATCAATTGACACTCGCGTGGAGCGCCTATTCTTTGACCCTTCGAGATTCTGCCTCGAGTATCCTAGGTCTCGTCATCTGGAGTATGGCGTATTCGTTCCCGCTTTGATCACTGAAGTTGATGCAGGGCCCGTCTGGAATCTCGAACTTCCCACCGTCAGGTTTCCATCCCTTTGCTTTCAACTCC
>DATDGE010000313.1:0-2061 GCA_036522255.1 Nitrososphaerales archaeon
TTGGTCTGTGAGGATTTTTCCTGCCAAGAATCCAGTGGTCACTCCCAATGCGCCTGCGTCATACGGCGAGGTCCCTCACTACAGCGAGCCTGCGGTCGGCTATCATTACATCCTTGTAGCCACCCCTAGGCACGACCTGCCCTTCGCCAAGATAGATATCGAGCAGTGGACGAACATCCTCGCGTCACTTCAGGACAAGGTGAGGTGGCTATATTCGCAGAAGGGGGTCAGCTATGTCCTTGTATTCGTAAACAGCGAGAGGGAAGGGACCCCCACGGTGGTCCACCCGAGCATACAGATGGTCACTACCCCCAGGGTGCCCCCGGTGGTTGAGGTGGAAGCTGAGACGGTCCAGACGTCGCTGAACGACCTTGGGGTCTGCCCGATGTGCCAAGTTGTAGGCACCGAGACGGGAGGGCCCAGACAGATTCTTGCGACAGACTTCTTCCTGGCCTTCGCCCCCTGGGTTTCGACGCACCCCTTCGAGTTCTGGGTCTATCCGAAGCGCCACATGACGAGCCTCCTGAAGCTTTCGCAGAAGGAGATGATGGACCTCGCACTGATGCTGAGGTCGACGTTGGGGGGCATGGCCAAGGCCCTCGACTCCCCCAGCTTCACACTGGTCTTCCACAGCTCATCGGAGAAGAAGACAACGAAGCAGATCCATTGGCACATCGAAGTTTTTCCCAGGAGGCCGTCGTGGACGGGGCTGGAGTTAGGGGGAGGAATATTCGTAAGCGATGTATCGCCTGAAGGTGCCGCCCAGGTTCTTGGCGCCAGCGCAAGAAAGGAACTTGCCCAGCTCGTCGGAATAAAATAATCAGCCGCTCTTTTTTAGCGCGTCAATGAGCTTCGTCGGGAAGGGGTCCCTCCCGAGACCGAGGGCAAGGTAGTACGAGACCATGTCCAGCCTGTAGACCATCGAGACGAGCTGCGCGAGATTGGATTCTCCTCTCCCCCTGACCTGGATCGGCTCCTTGCCGGCCTCCGATAGGATCCTGATCATACGTTCTTCACGAGGCCCGTCACGGCTTCCCTCAGCCGTGTGCCGGAGGAAGACAGGCGTGAAGTCAATGCGGGGGTCTTCCCATGCTTCAATCTCGTTGTGGAAGGCGTCGGGGATCCCGACGTAGTGCGCGTGAATCTTCGAGTTTTCGTTCAGGACGTTCTTGAATCTGATGCCCGCCCCTTTGGCGACCAGTGGGCTGTAGATGCATGGAGTCTTGTTCAGGAGTTTGGCTGCGAGGGCTTTGGCGAGATTCTTCGGAGGCCCGGTCGAAATGGCCACGTCGCGCCCCTCGGCCTCCATGGCCGCGAAGGCATCTTCAACCTCGGCTTCGCATTCAAGGCCTAATCCATCGTTGACGATTGCAAGTGTGGAGAATATGATGAAGGGGAGCATGTATCTCGGCGCCACAACTTCAGGCATCTGGATGTGAGGGACACCCAGCTGCTCCGAAACCTCCCTCATCGTACCTCCCCCGGAGATGGAGTACGTCGTGGCATGCCTGTCAACCGCCGTCTTCAACATGTTGATCGTTTCTTCCGTTTCGCCCGATGCACTGCAGGCTATGGCCAGAGCGTCGCTCAGGTCGCCGATGGGGAGCCGGCCTTTGAAGACGTCCATTTCCACCCCCGGCTTTTCCGTAAGCCAGCCTGAGATTATGTCCCCGCCGCTCGCCGAGCCGCCCATCCCAAGGACGTAGACCTTGTGTAACCCCTTCTTCGGGGGCTCAAATTTTGCCCTGAATCCCTCCCTTGCCAGCGCCGGCCACCTTGCGTAGGTCTTGTGAACGGCTTTGGCGTCTGTCTTTTGTGCTTTGGATTCAGAGAAGGGGTCGGCCATTTGGAATTGCGACTCTAAGTCCTCTCGGCCAAGAGGCTTATCGCTTTATGCCTTCGCCCCTGCGCCACCATGCTCACCCGGTTTCGAGTGCTCTCTTGCAGGTCAGACGTCCGGCAGGACGCCCTTTGGTGTTCCCATTGTCTTCTCGACGTCGTGCGGGTCGATCCCCTCGGGCTCGAGGGCAAAACTACCACCTGGGCCTGTCATGATGACGA
>DATDGE010000314.1:0-1811 GCA_036522255.1 Nitrososphaerales archaeon
GTCGGTTCTGGCGCTCCCGCTGCCGTCGCGGGAGTGAAGCCCGGAGACATCATCACACAGGTGAACGGGGTGAGCGTTACGGACCTCAATTCAGTTCTCGGCTCCAATACGACCTTGAAGGCAGGCCAGTTCGTGAACCTGACTGTCTATCGGAACGGAAACCTCCTACAATTCACCAAGGTTCAGTTGGCGTGCTGCTTCATATTCCAGAACCTCCAGACGAAGCAGAACATATCGTATCCCTACATCGGAGTATCCCAGATCACAAAGTCGGACCTCTCGACCACGGTTTCGAAGTACGTTACGCCGCTGGACAATCCTTGGCAATACGTGTGCATCCCCACACTCCCGGTGTGCCAGGCAAGGGTGCCATTCTCTGACTCCTTGGGGGTCTTCTACTCTTCTCCATTGGGGTCCGCGGCTGTCCCGCTTGCGAACCTCCTGTACTGGTTCTTCTTTCTCAACTTCAATCTGGCCATTTTCAATGCCCTGCCGATTTATCCCCTCGACGGCGGACAGGCCTTCGCCGTGGGCGTCAAGGCCCTCGGGAGGGGGAAGATGACGGAGGCGACTATGATGAGGATTACTGGAGTTGCGACAGTGGCAGTTATCACCATGCTCTTCGGAGTGATAGCAGGACCCTACCTGTACAACATCTTCTGACCGTGTTGCCCGTTAAATATCGCATTCGCGTATTCAAGAGATGCTCGACATCCAGCCGCCGCCGGGTGCGGTTAACCTGATTCAGCAGCTTGCCCAGCAGTTCGCCTCAACCATGACCGTGGTCCTGACAACGGTCGACACGACAGTCATGGATTTGACGAGAATAGTCTACGTTTCTCTTCTTATGCTCGGCCTCCTTCTTTACTTTACTCACGTTGAGAGGCGCCTGGGGAAAGACCTGATCAAGGGAGGGGTCGCACTTGCGGTGATCCTGGAGTTCGTCTTCCCGGTCCTCAGTAAGCTCTGAGGGCGTATCTGAGAAGCGCGACTATACCCCCGAAGGATGATATCTGCTTGCCGAACTCCATGGAAGAATCGGCAAGATAGACAGGGCCGCCCTGCTCCGCGACGGTGTTGAGCACCTGCACCAACGCCTCTTCATCGACCCCGGAGGCGAACACGTTGTCTGAGACAGCACATGCTTCCACTGCGCCCGCGATTGCCGCATCCCTGACCCTCGACAGTGAATATGCGACCTTTGGGTCTGACATCGAAATGCGTTTGACCACCTCGGCGACAACCTGCTGAATCTCAATCACCAGGGACCCTTTGGCGAGGCTCTGGAACGACTCGGCCTTGATCATGGCGCGCACCCCGTCGGCCCCCGTCAGGTCGAGGCCCTCGACTACGTTCACCATATGTTGAGGGAGCCGCATTCTTGTATGATTGGCGATCAGGTTCTTGAAGTTCCCGGGCCCTCCGACCACGATCTCGTCCCCATCCCTTACGATCTGCGCGATGAGGTCTACGACCTTGGATATGTAGGGACGAGAGCTCTGCTCGTCGCCCTGCTTGCCTCCGAGGCCCGACTCGATGGTGGTGGAAACGGACAGGTGGGACCCGCTCAGGGTTCCGATACCAGCCTCCCGCCTGTCGACGGCGACAAGAAGGAACCGCTTTGAGCTGTCTCGTGGTGGACGGACTAGACGTATGTGCAGCGGGCTCCACACCTTCTTCCTAAGAGTCAAAGAGCGGCCTGGGGAAAGGATGACCGAATGAGATCCTGCCTTGGTGACACTCTCGTCGCTTGCTTCGATTATGGTCCCTCGGACCTTTAACCTTTCGAGGCTGTTGTCCAGATGCGCTTC
>DATDGE010000315.1:0-4217 GCA_036522255.1 Nitrososphaerales archaeon
TTCCTGGTCCGCAAGGTCGTCGAGTCGCCCCGGCCGATGACAGTTGACGAACTAAAGGCGCAGTTTGGGTCGGCGGAGGAATTCTCAGCGGCCTTTGGAAGGGCACGAGCTTCAGGTTGGATCAATCTCGAGGTAGGGCCAACACCAGTCGTCAGGGTCGGCGACCCGAAGGCCTCCGAGTCGCTGAATTTGCTCCTCAAATCTGTCTCGGCCGGCGTCGATGAAAAGGCACTGTCATCAGGGCAGATGGCCCTTGTCGCAGACCTGCTGAAGAGAGGAGTGCTAAGGCGGGTCGAAACCCGAAGTGCGTCGGTGGCATTGACTGAAACTGGAAGGGCGTCCGCGTCCACCTCACCTGGCTCGGCTGGCACGGACCTGATTGACAGGCTCACCCCGGAGATCTTGGCCTCAGGAGCGTGGAAAGGCAAGAGGCTGCGGCCGATTGACGTCGAAGCGAAGGCCCCCAGGTTCTACCCAGGCAGGAGGCATCCCGTCCGGGACTTCATTCGGGAAGTCAGGGAGGCATACATCTCGATGGGTTTCACCGAATTGCAGGGGGATAGCGTCCATCCCGCTTTCTGGAACTTTGACGCACTGTTCATCCCCCAGGACCATCCAGGCAGGGACATGCAGGACACCTTCTACCTGGACGGTTTCTCCGATAACAAAATGAGCAGGACCGGAGTCGTAGCCAACGTAGCTGCAACCCACGAGAATGGTTGGAAGACTGGAAGCAGGGGCTGGAGGTACCGCTGGCGGATCGAGGAGGCGAGACGATTGGTCCTCAGGACTCACAACACGGTTCTTACAGTGAAGGCTCTCTCAGAATCGAAGGAGAAGGAAACACGTGTCTTCGCCGTATCAAAGGTTTACAGAAATGAAAACCTCGATTACAAGCATCTGGCCGAGTTCTACCAGATGGACGGGATCATGGTGGGCGAGGGTCTGAATGTCAGGCACCTGATGGGCTTCTTGACCGAGTTCTACAAGAAACTGGGTATGGCTGAAGTGAAGCTCTGGCCCACCTACTTCCCGTACACCGAACCATCTCTTGAGGTAGTCGGTTACTCGAAAGCGGTCAAGGCGTGGATCGAACTCTCCGGGTCGGGGGTCTTCAGGCCCGAGGTGACAGTGCCCCTCGGGGTCAGGGTGCCCGTCCTTGCCTGGGGGCCCGGAATCGAGAGGCTGATGTTGATGCGTTACGGACTCGAAGATATGAGGGCTTTGTACGGCGCCGACCTTTCATGGCTCAGGAATAGGATGGAGTTTGCCCGTAGTTAGGATTACCTTCCCGCGCTTCTCGAAGATGGTGGGGGCCGACAGAAAGAAGATCTTAGAGAAGCTCCCCTACATCGGGCTCGACATCGAAAGCGTTGACAAAGACTCTGTCCGTGTGGAATACAGCCCCAACAGGCCCGACTTCGGGACAGACTTTGGAATCGCGCGGGCCCTAAGAGGCCTTCTTGGAAAGGAGGTCGGTCTTCCGAAGTTCCCCACCTCTGCCTCGAGGATATCTGTGTCAGTGGACCCGAGGCTGAACTCCATTCGACCCTTCATCGCCTGTGTCACCGCGACCGGGACCCGACTCGACGATGAGGATGTCCGCCAGATCATCTCGCTTCAGGAGGACCTTCACAACGGCCTTGGGAGAAAAAGGCGAACTGTCGCCATCGGAATCCACGACTTGGACCACGTCAAACCTCCATTCTCATACAAGGCAGTAAAAACTTCGTTCAAGTTCATCCCTCTCGGAGGGCGGAAATCCATCGACGTCGGTTCCATACTTTCGCAGACCGAAGAGGGGAAGGCTTACGGTTCTGTCTTCGCCGGAAGCAAGCTCTATCCAATCATAACGGACGCGAAGGGCGAAGTTCTCTCATTTCCACCAATCATAAACGGCGAAGCCACCAAGGTGACGTCAAGAACCAGGAACTTGTTCATCGACGTGACAAGTACCAACAGGAATGCGGGCGACGATGTCTTGGCGGTGGTCGCGACAACGCTAGCTGAGGCGGGGGGGAAGCTGGGAATGGTTCTAATCAAACACCCGGGGAATCCAAGGGCCACTCCAGACCTTGGGCCGACGGAACTCCCGCTGGACGCGAAATTAGTGAGAGCAACCTTGGGGATGGACCTTTCTCAACGAGAAATTTTGGATTCTCTCGCCCGGAGCCGCCTAGGAATCAAGGGGAAGAAGGCCCTATGCCCAAGATACCGGATTGACCTTCTCCATCCTGTCGACATCGCCGAGGAAGTGGCCCTGGGGTACGGCATGGACCGCATCAAGCCCGTTTATCCCCCCAGCAAACGTCCTGGCCTCTTCAACAACTTCGAGGAGTTTCTGGACTCGGTCGCGACAATCATGGCCGGGTCGGGCATGATAGAATTGATGACGTTTGAGCTGACCGACGAGAAATCACTCTACTCCAAGTTCGGCAGGTCTTCCTCGGCAAGGATCAATGTCCAGAACCCCAGGAGCATCGATCATTCCGCGCTCAGGGACGCCCTCCTGCCGACCCTCATGGCGGCCCTTTCAGGGAACGTCAAGTCGGACTATCCGCAAAGGGTCTTCGAGGTCGGGCGGGTCTTCTCAAGAACCAAAGATGGTGTCTCAGAGTCCTGGCACCTCGGTTGCCTCGTCGCGCACTCACACGCGTCTTACACCGAGGCCAAGATGTACCTCGAGTCTGTTTGCCGGACGATCATCGGAAAGGAAGCGACAACTCCTGAGGAGCCGCACTGGGCCTTCGAGTCAGGAAGGTGCGCCAGAGTAACCTTGGGCGATTCTCAATTGGGCCATGTCGGAGAAGTGAAACCAGAGTCCATCGAGGCCTTCGGCCTGGGCGTGCCGGTCTCGGGATTCGAGGTGAACCTTACCCAATTGTTCGAACTCCTAAAATAGCGCCGACGGTCATCTGGAACAGACGGCTTTCGTTCTAAAGCGCGGCAAACGGCCACCTGCGAAGGCGGAAACGCTATGATGAGCGGATGGTTTACCCAGTCGTGCGACAGACGAAAGCCGTTTGCCCGTTGAAGAGGCTAGGTGATGAACCCCGCAGGAATGCTGGGACATGATCCGGGCTGTCAGAGACGGGCAACATTCTCCAACAGAGGGCAAGCGAATTGATTGACAAACGGGAGAAGATCTATCAGGCCTTCGGATATTTCCTGGGAAGCTTCGTAGCAGACTTGAACGTCCTTTCCGAGGATGGGTGGTCAATCTTGGTTGAAGGGAAGCGCGACGCTCGGGCCCTTCGGAAGCTCGGCTTCGTCGGAAATTTGGTTACAATATCGTCACTGGGGAGGAGAGGGATTTCCGCCTTCGACGGTGCGAAGAAAGTGGTGATCCTGACCGACTTGGATCGGGAAGGGGCGGTCCTTGCATCAAGGTATCTGAAGCGACTCGCTCATGACGGATTCAAGACTTCGATGCGGGAGCGTCTGCGATTGAAGATTGCGTCACGAGGGGTCTTCCTCCACATCGAGAACCTCTCCAGATTCGCCCAGGTAGAAGAGACCAAGGTGGTGAAGTTCAACGCGGGAAGCTGGCGGCTTCGGGCCTGACTTTCAACCCTCAGGCTCCAGGCTCTACAGGTCAGAATACGCCGCACTCACCTTGGTTATTCTCGCTTACCTGTTCTACAAATGGCTCTACCAAGGGGGACTCGACTGGCCATCCACTATCTTCTGGGCGGTCTTCCCGGATTTGGCTGCGTTCATTCCAATCGGGCTCTCATCGAAGAGGAGAGAGTGGCCCAGGTGGGGAAGCTATCTCTACAATTCTGTTCACATCGTTCTGATATGGGGACTGGCGTTCGCAGTGCTATGGCTCGTCCTTGGGACACCTTACTGGCCGATCCTCGGTTGGTTGGGCCACATCTCAGCCGACAGGGCGGTGGGATATGGGCTTCGCAGGAACCCTGGCGCTGTGTCCGACGTCTAACCGGAGGGAAATCAGCCCCACGGAAGATCAACTAAACAGAGCCGGAAACCACGATGTTTATATCCCCGAGATTTTTCCTTGAATTCAATTAACGATTAAGACCGTTAAGCAACGAGTGAAACAGAAGTGAACGGAGTAAATTGGATTGCCAGATTCAGGTATAGTAAAGTATCTAGTCAGACTAAGGTTTGATGTAGACGGGGTAGTCGAAAGGGCGGACGTTATCGGCGCTATCTTCGGGCAGACCGAAGGTCTCTTCGGCCCGGAAATGAAC
>DATDGE010000316.1:0-19844 GCA_036522255.1 Nitrososphaerales archaeon
GCGTCATCACGGGGTTGAAGGAGGGCCAGAAGATGCTTGGCAGGAGCAGGTGGATAACGAAGAGGCTTGAAATGAACGGGAGGAAGGTGATCCAGCTGGCGATCAGAGACATCACTGCAGAGCGGCTCGCACCGCACAGAGAAATCGATGCGTTCATCCAGACGGCGTGCCCCAGGATATCGATAGATGGGTTCACCTTCGACAGGCCCGTCCTCTCGATCCCCCAGGCCGACGCTCTCGTGGCGCTAATGGAAGGAAGGGAACCTGGAGAGTTCCTTCAAAGAGCGAAGTGGATCGAGCTTACCGTGGGGCTGATTAAGAAATGAAAGACGTGAAGAGGAAGGAAACGGTCGCCCTTCCGGGCGACAAGCTGGCGGTCTCAGAGGAGTTCCTCCCGGGCAAGCACACCTACGACGATTCTGGGCTCATCAGGTCGCTGATTGCGGGGTCGGTGCAGAGGGATGTCGTGAACAGGGAAGTCTCCGTCAAGCCCGCAGTGGAGCCCGAACTGATCAAGGTGGACGACTGGGTGACCGGCCAGGTCGAGTCGGCCCAGGCCAACTCCGCGAACATCCACATCTATTTCCTGAACGGGAAGGCGACCCACAAGGACTTCTCTGGGATGCTTTCCCTCAGAGGATTGTCCGGGGGCGGACGTGGGCAAAGAAGGACCACGCCGGTGAAGGGCGGGGATATCGTAAGGTGCCGGGTCATCAGCCTCCTCAACGGCATAATCCACCTGAGCATCGACGAGCCGGACATGGGAGTGGTCGCTGCCTCCTGTGGGAACTGCGGCAAGCCCCTGCTCCGAGGGAGCGCCACCAAGGTCAAATGCGATGAATGCGGCAACGTCGAGGAGAGAAAGCTGGCCAAGGACTTTGGGACGACTCCAATCGAGCCATAAGCATATTAACGAGAAACAAAGGGCCGGTCAGGCAAAATGCAGGTCCAGACTACGAGTGAAGATGAGAAGGGCCTCACTGTTGAGATTACAGGCGAAGATTACTCGTTGGCCGAAATCGTTCACCACGAGTTGCTGGAGGAGAAGAGTGTGACGTTCGCAGGAGTGATTCCTCCGCACCCACTGATCAAGATGCTCGTCCTCAAGGTCAGGGCCCAGCGCATAAGCCCCGAGAAGGCGTTTGCCAACAGCGTGGACAGAGCCATGGAGACCACCAAAGAGCTCTTCGACGGCGTCAAGAAGGCCCTCGGCGGTGCTTCGGACTGAAATTCTGTCCAAAGTGCGAGACCCGGCTTAAGCTGAAGCAAGTCAAAGGTGCCCGCGAAGTCGCGGTGACCTATGCCTGCGACAACTGTGGTTACTCCAGGAAGGAGGGGAACACGGTGATGCAGATAACCGAGGAAGAGCTCTCCAACACCCCCCAGATCAAGGTCGTGGGAGACAAGGAAGCCAAGCTCAACTCCCTGCCTACCACAAAGATCGAATGTCCGAAGTGCGGCCACGATGAGGCCTTCTGGTGGTTCCTGCAGACCAGGAGCGGGGACGAACCCCCTACTCAGTTCTACAGGTGTATGAAGTGCAGCCACACGTGGAGATCATACTCCTAACTGAACCCAGAAGCTAAGTCTGCGTGCGAATTTTTCAGACATCGTCTCTGGTGTAAACTTCTACGGCGTCCCCGCCTGCTACAAGGATGTCTGCGCTCGCTGCAGGGATTGACGCCACATCGTCTGCTTCGAAGGGGCCATAGTGTTTCATATCGAGACCCACAAGTTCGTTGACGCGTTTCACGAACCTCACGGTGACGCTCCTCTCGGACTCGCTGGCGTGGGCGAATTCTATGAATGAGGGCTGGCCCGAAGAAACTGCCTCGACCATGGTCTCGAAGCGCCTCTGGAACTTCTGTTCAGCGGAGCAGACGTATCTTTCTTCGGGGAGGAGCTGCAACAGCGCGTTCTGACGCATGGCCTTCTTCGTCCTGAGCTTCAGCAGCTGCCTGACCATGGATTCGATCATCCGCGTCTGGGTAGCGAGCAGGCGGACAGAGACTTCCGAGCTCCCAGAGCCCGCAGACCTCTTCAGCTTCTGGCCATAATTGGAAAGGGTGGAGTAGAAATCAGTCGGAAGCGGCGTCAGCGTCTCGGAGACAATCTCCGAATCGAGGCGCCTCTTCAGGTATTCGAGCGTGGTCTCGGCCATTCAGGCCACCTCCCCAAGGCCCCTCGTCAAGATTGACACGGCGGCGTAGGTCGGGATTTCGACCATTTCCGACTTGTAAGGCCCGAAGTCCTTGTGTTTGAGCCTGAACCGGGGATAGAATTCTACCTTGACTTTCGCCGGCTTTGCGCTCAGCGCGATGGGGTCCTCCTGGGGGTCGAACTTGTCCATGGATTTCACCCTCGTCTTCGACATCCCTGTGTCGCCGTGCAGAGTCCCCGCAAGCCTGAACACACGGTGGATGTCCGTCGTCACGGAGGAATCCACCATCGCGCGCTGCGAGGACACTGCCTCGGACACCAACTTCTGCAGCGTGCCACCGTAGTCCTGCCTTCGCTCATCCACGTAGCCCGTGATCCTACGCGTCCAGCCTGCTCCCTGGGGCCCGCTCGGGGGCCTTCGACGCAACGTCGAAGCTATGGACTGGCTCAGGGGGAGCGAGGCGCCCCGCATGTAGTCAGCAATCTCTCCCCGTGCCGTCTGGTCGAGGTGATTGAACCTCTTGTCGAAGACGTGCAGGTGATAGCCCCTGTTTCCTGAGAAATAGACTCTGATGGCTTCTGGGTCGACGCCGAAATCCCTCGTGAGGAAACCCACCACCCGCGACGCATGGTCCTTCGCCGCATCCAGGCAGGCCTCGCAGGTGCCGTGAAACTCCGCGGGAGGCCCGCCGCACTTCGGGCATTTCGATGGTCTGGGGAGCTTCCCCGACGTATGACACTTCTCGCAGTACCAGAGGTCGTGGCCCTTCTTGCAGGGAGTGGGAATATCAGTCGCGTCGATGTCGAAAATAAGCTCCGCCCCCAGCCATCCTTTCTCTTCTATCGGTCTGGTGGGGAACTCATAGCGCGCGTTCGAGCAGTAGACAGAAGATGGAGACTGCCTGAGAATCTCAGCCAGCGCCTCCCCCCTGGTCTTGAAGGAGAGATGCCTGACCATTCCGCCCCCGAATGGGATGTACCCGAATTCCCTTGATGCGACGTCATCGGGGAACTCTATCGACTCCGGGCTTCGGAAGTAGAACTCTTTGTATGCGTTGCGCAGCCACGCCTTTGTTCCTTCGTTCAATTTCCTTCGATTCCTTCGGCACCGGGCAGATAAGGAATCCGCCGACATGGGTCGTTAAGTGTCCTGCGCGAATCAACGTGTGTTTTGAGAGTCCCTCTCGATGCCTACCTCAGAGGAGCAGGGACTCGTGTGTATTCGTTCGTCGCTTCGGTCCCCTTCTCGCCCCTGGACATCGACCTGGGCCGGCTTGCCAGAGGGGAGTGGAACGCGCTCACCGACAGGTTCCGACTTTGGTATCTCCCTTCTGAAGATGGGGTGGAGGGCGATGCCTCGTGCTATGTGATGCTCCGCAAGTTCGACCCCGTGGAGGGGGTCCTGCTTTACGGCCATGTAGTCGTCAACATGGGCGCGAGGCCAAAGGGTGCGAGCGCTTACAACTTCACGGTTGGAATCATGAGCAACGACGACATACGAGCCAGGTCGGCGCTGAACTCCATGCTCGAAATCCCTCCGTCGTTCCACAGGAGGAGCGAGGTCCGGGTGATCGAACGGAAATGGAGGAGCGACCCCGAAGCTGGCATGCGTTTCCTCGCTAACATCCATTCGGCGATGGCGCAGCTATCTCCAGGTGGGAAGACGTACACCCTGAAGTTCGAGCCTCCGCCCGGGATGATGGGCGAACTCAAGCGCAACCTGGGCGCTTGGTGGCAACAGTAACCTGGGACAGTTTCGATGAAATCGTCGCGATCTTAGATTTCGACGGCCAAGGCTTATTATCCGTCCCCGAAAAGCCTGCGAGAAGGCCACAGTCGGTTGTTCCTAGCCAAGACTGCAACTGCACAAGAGTGGAAAGCGATTGCAGCCGCCGTCAAGACGCTGGTCGAGGAGGCGACCTTCGAAGCGAACAGCGAGGGCCTTGGTTTCAGGGCAATGGACCCGTCCCATGTTGCGCTCGTTGATCTTACCCTTCCGAATTCTAGCTTCTCGTCCTACGAGTGCGACAAGCCGTTCAAGTTCAGCGTTCGCGTGGAAGACCTGGTGAAACTCATCGGCAGGTCCGAGACCAAGGACAGCGTGGAGATCGCTTCGACAGAAGAAGACGCGATAGCAGTGAGGCTGAGCAACGGATACAAGCGAGAATTCACAATCCATTTGATTGAAAGCACGGCCGGGGCGGCGCCGCTTCCAAAGCTGGAGTTCGATGTGAAGGCGACTCTCACGAAGAGTTTCCTGGAGAAGGTACTCGGAGACATCTCTGTGGTGGCGGACCAGGTGACGATTCAGGCATCAAAGGAGAAGCTCAGCTTCTCGGGCAAGTCTGACGTCGGGAAAGCCGAAATTAGCGTGGCGTCGAATGATGCTGACGTTCTAGAATTGAAAGTTGGGGCAGACAGCAAGGCCACCTACTCGGTCGACTACATCATCGGGATTCTGAAGGCGCTCGGCGGGGTCGCCGACACGGTGGAGGTCGAGTACAGCGCGAAGAAACCCATCAGGTTGATGCTGAAACTCAACGACCAGGGAGCGAAGCTTTGGTACTTCCTCGCCCCGCGTGTAAGCTCTGACTAGAATCGTCCCAAAACGGCCTGAGAGCCGGGCCAAGCTTAAATGCAGCAGGGAAAACGGGCGTTCCGCTTCGGTGAGAGAATGAAATTCCCAAAAGAAATCCGGACTAACTGCCCCTGGTGCAACAAGCACACCATCCACTCCATTGCGCTCTACAAACGAGGAAAGGAGAGGGCCGGCTCCTGGGGCGCCAGGAGACAGGCCGCAAGGAAGCGTGGTTATGGGGGACAGAAGTTCCCGGAGCTGATCAGGACCGCCAAGACCACCAAGAAGGCCACTTTGAAGTTAAAATGTAAGGAATGTAACCGGGAAATGATGAGGAAGGGAATCAGACTCAGAAAGGCGGAGATTGCCGCATGAAGCGCGACAGAGAGCCGATCCCAAAGACCAGGAGTGCCTTCCTTCTCGTCAAGTGCCCCGACTGCGGCGAAGAGAGGATTATCTTCTCAAACTCGGCGAAGGACATAGGCTGCAGGGGCTGCGGAAGGAAGTTGGCTGAGAGCAAGGGTGGGAAAGCCGTCATGTTGGCCACAGTCGTGAAGCGCCTGGGCTAAACGACAAATACCAGCAGAGGCGATTGAATCAAGATGAGCGCTGAGAAACCACTCCCCGAGGCCGGCGAGGTCGTCGTCTGCACCGTCAGGGAAATCACTTCGCATGGGATCTACGTCAACCTGGACCAGTACGATGGGACAAACGGCTTCCTGCACGTCTCAGAAATATCGACCGGCTGGGTGAGGAACATAGACCGTGTGGCGAAGGTTTCACAGAAGCTCGTGCTGAAGGTAATCAGGGTCAACAAGGCGCGTAGGGAAATCGACCTTTCCCTCAGGCAGGTGACCAACGAGGAAAGGCGGGCCAGGGTCATCGAGTGGAAGAGGGAGGAGAGGGCGCTGGCTATCATAGAGGCGGTGAAGAAGAAGCTGGGCCTCGACGAAACCCAGGAGAAGGGACTCAAACAGAAGCTGGAGGAACACTTCGGGACTCTCTACGAGGCCCTCGAAACTGCGGCCAGGAAGGGGGAGAAGGGGCTGGCGCCTGCGGGCCTCCCCGAACGGGAGGCGAAGACCGTCGCCGAAGTCGCCATGGAGAAGATAGTGCCCCCGAGGTATGAAGTGGGGGCGCTTGTCGAGGTCTCATCCAGGTCCCCCGAAGGGATAGAGCAGGTCAAGAAGACGCTGATGTCCGCTGCCAGCGCGCCTTCGGCCGAGGTCCACATAACCTACGCAGGAGCGCCCCGGTACAGGGTCAGGATAACAGCCGACGACTACAAGCAGGCGGAGAAAGCCCTCGACGTCGTCCTTGAGAAAATCAAGGATGGGGTCGGGAAGCACGACGCCTTCAGCTTCAAGCGTGAAATATCGAGGAAGTACGGCGGCTCTTCATGAAGGGCCTGATGCTGAAGTGCGCCGACTGCGGGAGATTCACCCTGAGCGACAAGTGTCCCGCCTGCGGAGGTAAGACCGTGACCGTCCATCCTGCGAGGTATTCCCCCGACGACAAGTACGCCAGATATCGCTCCCCCATGGCCTACGAGGAAGACGCTCAGACTACCTGATAGAGAAGTATCGCGTTAAAGCACTGGAGCTGGGAGTTTCCTGGACAGGGCGAACTGTTCTGCTCGGCGAGCGACAGGCTGGGAGAGACGTAAGCCAGTCTGAACGGGCCCGTGCTGTTCGTCTTGTAGATGAAGTTGCTCGGGTAGCTGAACGCCTCTATGGGCGGTGCGCCGTTGGACCCAAACGTATAGCTCGGACTGAATGATATCGAACTGCTCGTCCCCTGGGTGCTCGTGTACAGGTATCCCGCTGGGCGGAAAGGCAGAAGCTGTCCGAAGAGGCTGTCCCGCAGGGCGACCGGGGTCAGGTTGAAATCGTCTGAGGATGTGCACGGCTGTCCCGCCGAGGTCAATTGATTGCGGACTGTCCCGGAACACTCCAGGTACTTCGCCTCGGTCAGATTCCCGATGCGGATGAACCACTGCTTCTTGCTCTCGTCGCCACCCCCGGCCGTGAACCCTCCGCCGCTGGGGACCTGCATGATGTAGAATTGTTTGGTACCCCCAGAAGCTTGCAAGGGGAAGATGCTCCCGGTTACGAAGATGGCTATGTAGGTGGGCCTTCCTCCGCCCATGCTCTTCGCCATGGCGGCTGCCTGCGTGGCGTTGGACATCATCAGCCGAGCCACCTGGGCAATCCTCGTACTGTTGAGGGTCGCGTTGTCGACGAGTGAGGTCCTGTTGCCCATCACTGCGAACCAGTAGCCGTAGTCCCACCATGAGATTATCACAGCGTTGGTCGGCGTGGACTGCCTGACCCATTGGAGCGTCTGGATCCAATCGGTGAATCCTGCCCGCGTGTAAATGGTCGCGCCGTTGGCGAGGCTGACAGCGCTGTCTGCCGGGCTGTTGTCGCAGAACAGCTGCCCGGTGTATGTGCACGGGATCGGGTTGGGTATCCAGTAGGTCCCCGCCGGCAGGACGATCAGTGCTATCACTGCGATGGAGAAGACGACCTTCATCTCGTTGCGGGATGTCGGGGCCTGCTTTTTCTTGACCAGCGACGTCGTGCCAGGTTTGGCGATCGCGAAAGCAAGCTCGGCGAAGCCGATGCCGGCGAGGACGCCGATGGCCAGCGACGAGTAGACCAGAAGTCGGGAGAACGCTGATGAGAAGTACAGGCCGGTCAGCCCGAAGACCAGGGCATAGATCATTGGGATGGTCCTCCGTCTGAACGCCACCAGGGCGCCAGCCATCCCGAAGGAGAGAAGGACCGCGTAGGCCGTGAAGTAGTCGGCGCCGGTCGGGACGAAGTGCTCAGCAACCGACTGCACGAGGGGATTGCCTGACCTTAGCCATGGTGCGATGGCTGAAAGGTATCTCAGCGAGAGGCCTCCGACGAAGCCGAAGCTCAGGAGTGTGAGCCCTGCGATGACGAAGCCGAACAGGAACTTGAACAGTGTGGACCTGTACTCGGTCGGCTTGGTCCATGTCTTGGCCCACTGGGCCACGAGAACGAAGACAGTGCCTCCGATCAGGACGAGGCCGATGGGGTTCGTGACGATGGCCACGCCGGGCCTCGGGAATATGGCGCTGACGAAAAGCGTCGCTGCCGTGAAAGATATTATCGACGGGGAATAGTTGGGAAGGTCCAGGTTCAGGAACGGTATCATCAGAAAGATGAGGCCGAAGACGGCGCTGAAGTAGTCGCCTCCACCCCACGCGGTGTTCGCGTATCCTATCAGGACCCCGCCCGCAAGAGCCCTCCAGATTCTTGATGTCTGCGACCTCTCCTTGTCGAAGATTGTCAGCACCATGTAGCTGGCGGCGACGAAAAGGAGTATCGCGAGGGGCTCTGACTTGAACCACCCGAGGTTTCCTCTTTCGATCAGCGGAGGGGACACGGCGAAGACAAGCGCGGCGAACAGGCCCGCGGCGTCCCCGGCAATCTTCCTCACCAGGAAGTAGAACACTATGGCTGTAAGGGCTCCGAAGAAAACAGGCAGGACGACGAGGAGCTGATAGAGCGTGACCGGGACTCCGAAAAGACCGTGGACGAGCAAGAAGATCGTCGCCCCGGCGAGCTGGAGGCCCCCCTGCGAAGTGGCGGCCACATCCCTGCCGGCCGGGAACCACGTCTGGATGTCGTGCCAGTAGAAGTAGCCTTGCAGATTATGACATGCCGTGTAGACCGTGGGCCCGCACCCGGCCGGGTTCGCGAAGAGTGCCGCGTACAGCCCCTGCGTCTGGGCAAGGTTCACTACGTGCTGAGCTGCGTAGTAGTCGTAATATGGGTCGAACTCGTTGAGATAGAAACCGTACTTGGCCGCATAGGCCCTGACCGAAACTGCCAGGGTGAACACTATGGCCAGGACCATCGAAGTCATGACTGCCCTGCGCGAAACGCTGGGCCTCCTGATGGAGGAGCGCAGGGTATCGAGTATACCCAATTCTGAACCGCGACTTCGTCAGGGCTATTTTAAGCGTGCCTTTTGTTATTGTGTCACAAGGCCCTTCAGATGCGCGGCGTAGGCCTCGGCGTCGAGGAGAGATTTCTTCTGCATTGCGTAGTTCGTTGGTTTGACCTCTATGAGCCAGCCGTCGCCATAGGGCGATTTGTTGACGAGCTCTGGGTGTGAATCGAGTTGGCCGTTGACCTTGACCACAGTCCCTGACAGCGGAGAATAAATCTCAGAGACGGCCTTGATTGACTCTACTGTCCCCATCGATTTGAACTGCTCGACCTTTTCGTTCGCTTTGGCCGAAGTCACGTAGACGACGTCGTTCAGGGTCTTGGCTGCGTAGTCGGTGATTCCGACCCGCACAGTAGCGCCTTCTTCCTTGGCCCACTCGTGCTCTTTCGTATACAGCAGGTCGTCTGGGATGTTGTAGCCCTGAAAATCCATCGAGAACGGGCACCGGGTCTTCGGGCTATTTACCCTTCTGTCGTTTCCAGCCGTAGAGCTGCTCGTCGTAGAAAGGTGGTTTGACGATGGTGCCTTCCTGGCGAGATTCCCTGACGAGGACGCTGACCTTGGTGCCGAAATCAGAGTGGTCCTGTCTGACGCGTGCGAGGGCTATTCCCTTGTGGACGATAGGAGAGAAAGTCCCGCTTGTTATGGTCCCGACATCTTCAGCGGCATCGACGACCTCGAACCCGTGTCTTGGAATGCCCGAGGCAAGGACGAGCCCGCGTCTTGTGGCCACCGGAGGAGCCTGCCTGAATTCTGAGATCGCATCGGACCCAACG
Source organism: Nitrososphaerales archaeon (assembly GCA_036522255.1). GTDB lineage: Archaea > Thermoproteota > Nitrososphaeria > Nitrososphaerales > Gagatemarchaeaceae > UBA183. The sequence continues at coordinate 9,502 of DATDGE010000316.1, forward strand.
TAGCCGGCCTTGCTGGTGGAGAGGACCCACGCCAGGTCCGCCTCGAACGGGTTTGTCTCCTGGTCCATGTCAGAGCCGTGCAGAGGGAAGCCTGCCTCCAGCCTCAATGAGTCCCTCGCTCCGAGGCCGCAGGGGGTCGACGTTGTTGTGAGTTTCTCCCAGACCTTCGTCGCTTTCTCCGGCCGTTCATTCGTTGCATCATAGACGATGACTTCGAAGCCGTCCTCTCCTGTGTATCCCGTCCTGGACACCAGGGACTCGGCGCCCATGATCTTAGTCTCAGCGCTCCGGAATCGTTTGAGTTGGCTAAGGTCGAGGTCCGTCAGGGGCTGGAGAGACTCGGAGGCCTTCGGCCCTTGGACTGCGAACATCGCGGTGGAGGCAGTCAGGTCCTCCAGCTCCAGGCCCCCGGGCGCCTGGCCTGCGATGTGCTCCATGTCAACCTGGGCGTTGGCGGCGTTGACGACCAAGAGATAGTTATCTTCCGAGAGTCTGACAATGATCAGGTCGTCGATAATCCTGCCCCTGTCGTTGAGCAGCAGCGTGTAGAATGCCTTCCCGGGTAGCTGAGACTTGACGTCGGTGGGGACCAACCTCTCCAGGAAGGAAGTCGCTGCGCTGCCCCTGACCATGAATCTTCCCATGTGTGATACGTCGAATATCCCGGAGGAATTCCTGACTGCGAGGTGCTCGTCCGTGGTGGTCGTGTACCATAGAGGCATTTCGTAGCCTGCGAACTCGGTCAGCTTGGCGTGCTCGGCGTGGTAGCCGTGGAGCTGCGTGGCCTTGGACATGTTCGCAGGCGACCGTCCAGTCTATTTAAGAGGGGAGCGCTCTGATCGGATGTTTGCTCACCCTCAGCCCCGTCGTCGTCCCCACCAAGAGCTCCAAGTTTGACATCGTCGATTTGATCGAGAAAAAGATTGGGGATTCCTTGGAGGATGGAGACGTGCTCGTGGTATCGAGCAAGTTCGTCGCGATCTCGGAGGGGAGGGTGGTCAAGCTTAGTAGTGTGAATCCAGGGGAGAAGGCGAAGGAGTTTGGTGCAAAATTCCGGATGGACCCAAGGCTCTGCGAACTTGTGCTAAGGGAATCGGACGAACTGTTAGGCGGGATCCCCGGTTTCCTCCTTGCAAGCAAGGACGGACTGCTTACCCCCAACGCAGGGATTGACAAGTCCAATACGAAGCACGGGACGGTCGTCCTGTACCCGAGGCGTCCTGAAGTTTCTGCGTGGAGGATAAGGGAGGCGCTCAAGTTCTCCCGAGGAGTGTCGGTGGGCGTCGTTGTCTGCGACAGCAGGCTCGCCCCAACGAGACGCGGCACGACGGGCGTTGCCGTGGCAGCTTCGGGGGTCGAAGCTGTTCTCGATATGAGGGGCCGGGTCGATCTGTTCGGAAACGTCCTCAAGGTGACCGCCCAGGCTGTGGCCGACGACCTGAGCTCGGCTGCCGAAATCCTGATGGGGGAATCGGACGAAGCTGTACCAATCGTCCTGGTAAGGGGAGTGAAGAACCTTCTGAAAGACACGGAATACGGCGGCAAAAAGTTCGCGATATCTACGGATGAGGACGTCTATCTCCGGAGTCTGGGTTATTCGGGTCGCGCGGCATAGGCCTAAATGCAAGCCGCCGAGCGGAGGCTGAGTTGACCTACGAGATTGCCTGTTCCTCGTGTGGCACATCACTCTACTCCGGGTTCGATTTGCGGTCCCCGGGGGACGTGCTCAAGGCAGCTGATTACAAATGCAGGAAGTGCGGGGTGAAGCTCTCACCAACCAAGTTCCAGGTCGAGGTTAGGAAACTGGAAGGCTCTTTTTCTTAAGATAGGCTAAAGGACGCGTGCCGGCCGATGGTTGTTCGAGGAGGGTCGGGTACGCAAAACGGTTACACGCTGGTCATATGCGAAAAGCCTGACGCCGCGCGCAGGGTTTCCGATGCTCTGTCGGGTGGCGACTCTAGGAGCGAGATCCTAGAGGGGACGACCGTCTTCAGATTCGACCGAGGAGGGGAGGAGTTCGTTGTCTGCTCTGCCCAGGGGCATGTCTACGGCGTATCGGACCCGTTTGATGAAAGGGCCGTCTACCCAATTTTCGACGTCGAATGGTACTCTTCGGACAAGGTCGATGAAGACAGCGCGGGTGCCGCGAGACGCATATCCGCTGTCAAGAAACTCGCTGTTGGGGCCTCCAAGTTCGTGAACGCCTGCGATTTCGACGTCGAAGGGGAGACCATCGGGTTCAACCTTCTCAGGTATGCCTGTGGGGGCAAGGAAGGAACGTCCCTCAGGGCAAAATTCTCCGCCCTGACTGAAGGGGACCTGGTGGCTGCGTTCGAGAATCTGGAGCCGCAGGCTGGGCTTGGACTCGCCAGGGCGGGGAGGGCCAGACACGCCATCGACTTCGTCTGGGGGGTGAACCTCTCGCGGGCGCTGTCGCAGTCTGTCCTTGACTCTGGGCACAGGTACAGAACTGTCAGCATTGGCAGAGTGCAGGGCCCGACGCTTGGTTTCCTGGTGGACAGGGAGAAGGAGATACGTACGTTCGTTCCGACGCCCTACTGGAAAGTTTCAGGGATATTTCAAAGGGACGGCGAGAGGATCAATGCGAGTTACTCCCGAGAAAGAGTCGAACGGAAGGCTCTCGCAGAAATGGTGAGGGAGGAGTGCTTCGGGAAAGAGGCGGTCGCCATCGCCGCGACGAAGAAGTTCACCCAGGTGGGCCCGCCGGTCCCCTTCAACATCGGGGACCTTCAGAAAGAAGCCTACAGGGCCTTCGGGTTTACTCCCAGCAGGACACTCCAGATTGCAGAGCGTCTATATCTTGGCGCCCTGATTTCTTACCCCAGGACAGGGAGCCAGAGACTCCCACCTTCGATCGACTATAGGCGGATACTGCAGGGGGTCGGGAAGATTTCGGAGTACTCGGCGGCTTCGGCAGAACTTCAGAAGGGCGAGCCCAAACCCGTCCAAGGGGCGAAGGAAGACCCGGCCCACCCGGCAATACACCCGACGGGAGAGAGGCCTCGCAGAGATCTCGACCGTTCGGAGGCATTGCTGTTGGACCTGGTGGTGAGGAGGTTCCTGGCATCCTTCGGGCCGTCTGCGAGGAGGGAGCAGGTCGATGTTTCTTTGTCAGTGGGGGAACACCAGTTCAGGATGGGCGGAAGTCGGACTGTCTTTCCGGGGTGGATGAAATACTACGGCAGGTATACGGGGTACAGGGACGAAGAGCTGCCCCAGATATCCGAGGGGGACCGGTTCATGGTCGTGAATATCTTGGCTGAAGAGAAGTTTGATCAGAGGCCTCCCAGGTACAACCAAAGCAGCCTTCTTGAGAAGATGGAGAAGGAAAGGATAGGGACAAAGGCGACCCGGGCTGAAATAATCGCCACCCTCGTGGGCAGGGGTTACGTGTCCGGGGAGAGCATGGAAGTGACTGACCTCGGGCTGTCCGTGGTTGAAATGTTGGCAAGGCACGCGCCTTCGATCTTGAGCATCGAACTCACTCGCGGCATCGAAGAGCGACTCGGTGGAATCGAGGAAGGAGGGAAGGGTGAAGCCGAGTTGCTAAGAGGGACAGTCAGGTCGATAGCCGAACAGCTGGTGGAGCTGAACACCAACGAGGAAGATGTTGGGCGGGAGATCGACGCGGCGCTGGTGAGCACTGTGTCGAAGTCCTACGTGCTGGGCCGGTGCCCGGTATGCAAGACAGGGCAGCTGAGGATGATTAGGTCGAAGGCCTCGAAGAAGCGGTTCGTCGGTTGCTCGAACTACTCCACAGGGTGTCGGGCTTCTGCACCCCTGCCTCAGAGGGGGACAATCAAGATGACGACCAAGACGTGCCAGCACTGCTCCTGGCCAGTGGTATACGTGATGAGTGGTAGGCGACCATGGAGACTTTGCGTTAACTCCGAGTGCCCCGGGAAGGAGAAACCATGAAGTGTCGACTCTGCGGACGAGAGGCCACCGAGGACCTCTGCCCATATCACCAAGCTGCGAAGGAGAAGGTGCAGGCTGAGTACGCCCTCTGGGAGAACGCCTACGGAAAACTAGAGTGGAAAGACTATTTGGATAGTGTTAAACACAACCCTCAAACTGGCCAGTGGGCCAAGGAGATAGCTGAGTCACTAGGTGGCAATTAGATGATAAGAGAAGCTCTAGGATCTGCGTACAAGAAGACAATTGGGGCCCTGAAGGACCGCCTCGCTGAATACGCTTCGTCCATCACAAAAAGAGCCGGGCTCCTGCAGCTGCTCTACGTGCTGTTGGTCGTGGCACTGGCTGCGGGTTTCATCAACGCGGTGGTGTTCCCTGTGCCGAACCAGAGCTACATCCCATACCCCGGTGGCAGCGCCGAAACAGTTCCGGAAGCAATCATCGATTCGTTTGTGATCATAGTGGGAGGAGCGGGGATTTACCTCGCGGTTCTCAGCGGGAGACAGACTGTAAGGACGAGGACGGTCAGCCTCTATCTGGGTCTTGCCCTTCTTCTAATCATAGTGTCACTGTTCACGGGCATCGACCTTGCTATCCTGAAGGGCTACGGATAGAAAGCCTACCTCCAGCCCAGGCCGTGCCTCGCTCGCACACGACGTGCAGCTCAGGCCCTCTGACTTCGACCGATGCTGTCACGTCGGAAAGACTGGATATCGACCTCCCGCTCCCCGAACCCTGTAGCCCTTCTCGCCTGTACATGGTAAGGACCACTGCCTTGGCGTTTGTCCTGGCCAGGAAGGAGAGGCTCGCCACCGCGAAGTTCAGCTTCCTGCTTCGAGCATTCCCGTCCTCGACGGAGAGGAGATGGTAGAGGCTGTTCAGGCTGTCGATGATGACCACCGGGGGCTGGACTTCGAAGAGCCTGGCGAACTCACTTTCGACGTCGGAGCCGGGTTCGGGGACTCGGATGACAGTAGAGTGCGCTGTGTCTCCTGTCATCGGCTTGAAGATGCGGTCTGCGTTTGACGAGTAGAAGGCGTCCAGGTCGAAGACTGCGCAGGGGGTCTCTGCCTTGGCCAGGAGGGCGACGATGGTCCTGGCGAACTCGAGGTTGTCCTGCCGACTTTCGAGAACGAAGGTCGCGGTCCTTCCCATCAAAGGGTCGAAGAAAGACTGGGCCCGCTGCCCGCTAAGACTCAATAGGCCAGCCAGGGTGTCTGCTACTAGATATTTGAAATGAACCGGATATGCGTAGCCACCTCGAAGGCGAGGGCATACTACGCTCTTGTCTCGAGACTGAGGAGGGCCGAGCTCCCGTTCTCGAGCGCGCTTCCCGGCTCCGACTGCCGGGACTGCGAGCTGGTCCTCACAACCGCGGACGAGGCCGAGCAGTTCGGCGTTGTGGCGCTCGCCCTGGAGGACCTGGACGAAAACCCCGGGATCTTCAAGGGTCAGGTGATGTCGAGGTTGAACGGCGAAGGGGATGCCATCCTCGTCGGCGTCGACCCGGGGAAGAGGATCGGTCTCGCCGTGTTCTATGGCCGGATGAAGCTCGCCTTCAACACCTTCGAATCAACGGCGGCAGTCTTCTCCAGAGTGGGCGCCTTCGCCCGAGCCCTCCCCGCGAGTCGTTTGCTGGTGAGGATTGGAAACGGCAACCGGTCGATGGTCACGCGATTCGTGGAGGGATTCAGGAAGGAAGTTCCTGGCGCAGTCATCGAGGTCGTCGACGAGTCAGGGACGTCGACTGCGAGTGCGATGATGAAAGGGATCCAGCGCGATCAGGTGGCCGCGGCCAAGATCGCCTTCAGGAAGGGAGAGGTCGTCAGTCATGGGACCCCCAGAAGTCACGGCTGAGCGATGAAATCGAATCAGGTGAAAGGTCGCCGATGACGAGATCCTTTCTGAGCCATGACGGCATGAGCTCCACCGCAGCAGCAGCGCCGAAACGCTCGTCGAGGAAGAAGACCAAACCCCGCTTCCCCGGGCTCCTGACATGTCTCCCGGCCGCCTGGAAGGCCCTGCGAAGGGCTGGAAGGCGGGAAAGCATAAGATAGGAATCGGCTTCCCCGGCCCGCTTCATTGAAGTGTATTCAGCGTACAACAGGGGTGTCGGGGGCGGGAGGGCGAGGCCCACGACGACGACCGACCCCATCGCTCCCCGGTCGAAATCCTCCCCTTCGGAGAACCTGCCCCCTTGGACGGCGAAGAGGACCGAATCATCCCTCGCCATGAAGGAATCGAAGACCTCGGTTGCCTTTTCGTTCGACAAGCCGGGGGCCTCCGAGACAATGTGCCTGCCGGGGACTCTATTCGACACCATTGCGAAAACTGAGTCCAGGACGGAATATGACGGCGCGAAGACGCCCACCCCCGAGCTCGTGGAGTTGATTACTGCCGCGACCCGGTCAGAGATCTTCGAATACATCTCGGGGCCTCGAAGTTTGTATCTTGTGGAGGTCCCGGTGTCTACGGCGGTCCTGACCGTGACCAATGGTTCCGCCGAGACTTCGTAGGTCGAAACCTTGGATGGGTCGAGGCCCACCGACCTTGCGAAGACCGAAGATGGGTTGACCGTCGCGGACAGGAGTACAGCGCATCTGAACTCAGAAAGGAGCTGGGCCACGCCTTCCACAGGGTTCGGGTCGACCAGCCCGAGTGTGTTCTGCCATGTCACCAGGACAGACCCTGTCGAGGAAGAAAGCTTCAGCAAAAACTCCGCCACTCGTAGGATCAGCGATGGGAGCCGCCTCTCGTAGACGACCGACCCCCAGGCCGCCCCGGAGCTTGCGCTCAACTCGAACGCCAGGTTCTGAAGCCATATGGGACCGTGTTCGCTGCGGAATCGGTCCAAGACCGACTCCCTGTCGAGGAGCCAGCCGTTGCATTCCGTCATGATGTTTTCGAGAGTCTGCAGCAGGGCTTTCAGGGACTGCGCGGCTTTGTCCATCAGCATCGCCTCCGCCTCCCGGATCGCCCCTCGCGCCTGGTCCAGGGTCAGGGTGGCCGAGTGGAGGCCCCTGAAGAAATCCCTCAGGTTGTGGGCTTCGTCGACCACCAGCAATGTCTTCTGCCTGTCGACGGAATTGTGGTCGAAGAGCACAGGCGCGGCCCTGGGGTCGAAGGCATACTGGTAAGGAACCACTGCGACACCAGCCTGGACCATCGCCAGCCTCGCCACTTCGTAGGGGCAGACGTGGATGGTTTCTGACTTTCTTAGAAGGTCTGATTGTGTCGGGGTCGAGCGCAGCGCTTCGCCCACAAGGCGGTCGAATTCCTTCGTGAGCGAGATGTTGAGGAAGTAAGAGCAGAGGTTGTTGCTCACGTTGAATGAGCAGTACCAGCCGAAGGACTCCTGTGGCACCACCCTCCCTCGCCTGAGGAGGCAGTAATCGAATTTGGACAACATTGACGCGGCCTTGAAGGGGTGCGTCCCTTGCAGTTTCTCAATCTCCTCCACCACCCTGTTGATCTGGCGCTTTGTCCTGCACGCGTAGACGACCTTGCAACCCGTCTCTTCCGCTGCCGACAGTGCCCCCGTGAGGACCGCCGCGGTCTTCCCAAACCCGCTCATTGCTTCGGCGACGATGGTCTCGCTCCCAAGGCAGGCCTCGTAGACTCGCTGGGCGAGCTCCTTCTGTCCCGGACGGAATGATTTGTGTGCGAACCTGCCTTCTATCCCCACGCGCCGACAGCGTTGGACGCTATTTAGCGGCCCGCGTCACTCTGTGACCTAAACCGTGAATCCCTTATCTTTGAAAAGCCGGGAAGTCGCCTTCTCCACAGCCGACCTGCTCTTCGCTGGAGTATAGACGCGGACCATGTCCATGAAGCCGGCAATCGAAGCGACGAGTGGCAGCTTGTGGAGAGGAACGGCCTTCACGACGCGCTTGCTCCCCTCGACCTTGAGGAGACCCACTGCAGTCAGGACATCCTTGGAGTACGTGTATGGCACCGAGGGGGTGGTAGGAACGTCGAGGTAGACCTGGCCGGGGTCGACCCGCGCCGCAGCGGCTATCTCGGACACGACGCTGTCTCTGGCGTCCTCGTTCGCGAAGATTTGCCCCACCGTGCGCTCCCTTCGCTGGACGAGCTTCTCGAAGACGCATTTGACGAGCCTCCGGTCTCTGAAATCGAGGGCCAGGCGCTTCGCCTCCTTCAGGTCCGGCTTCGAAGACTCCAGGGTGACCAGCCTGTGAAGGACGACCTCGTCGGTCAGCTCGAGATATCTTTCGAGGTCCGAAAGGTCTGTGAGGCCCAGTACATCGTCTGCGAGCTTCATCGAACGGACGAGCATAAGCTCCGCCGCCCTGACCGTCCTGTGGAAGTAGACGGCCTTGAACATCTCGTAGCGGGCGAGGAGCATGACCTCGAAAGCGTTCAGGGCGGCATCGTCGATGACCAGATGGCCTTCGGCCACGTGGAGTGAGTTGATCACCCTCTGGGCATCGACCTTCCCGTACTCGACGCCGGCGAAGTAGGAGTCCCGCGGGAGGTAATCCATCATGTCGGCGCTAAGACTGCCGGCTATGACCTCGTTCATGAACGGGGGCTTCGACCTTTGCCTGCCAACAGCGAAGTCTGACATCTTCTTCGGAGAGAATCCGTTCCTGTTGAGCGTGTCACGTATGGAGGTCTCGGTTATGATGCGCTGGGAAATTTCTTCGTGGGATACAGCCTCCTTCCCGGTGATGACCTCTTCGTACATGTGGGAAAAGGGGCCGTGGCCGACGTCGTGGAGGAGGGCAGCAACCCTGACCTCCTGGACCATATCGGCGTCGAGGTGGGAAGCCGCAACCAGCGCCTCGGCAATCTGGCCCGCGACGTGCATCGCCCCTATCACGTGCTCGAACCTTGTGTGAATCGCACCCGGGTAAACAAGATATGCTCCTGCGAGCTGGTGAATCCGCCGAAGTCTTTGGATGTAAGGTGAGTCGATTAGCTCTCGTTCGATTTCAGTGATCTTGACATATCCGTGAACCGGGTCCCTGATCTCGGCCACGGGCGTCAGCTTCAATCCTGCCTCAAAGCATACCGTTCGCGTCTTAAGTCTTCGACCCAGCGTCGAGGGCCTCGGAGACGGACGACGCGATTGTATTTTTCGTCTCGTCGATGCCACTGCTTGCATCGACCACTCTCCATCCGAACTTCTTCGCCAGCGTCAGGTATGCGGTTCTTGCTTTCTCCTGGAGGTCGAGGTTCCGCTCGTAGGAGTCTTTGTTTCTGCTGCGCCTCGGGACGAGCTTCGCTGGAGGAGCGTCGAGCACCAGCACAAGGTCGGGTTTGGGGAGCCCGGCCTCTAGGTTCAGCAGCCATTCGAGGTCGAGGCCGTTCGAAATTCCGTACGCGAGGTTTGACCCCGTGTATCTGTTCACTATCGTCACGTCGGTGCTTGCAAGGATCGCCTCTAGGTCTGACTTCTTCTCCCATCTGTTGGCCGCGTAGAGTAGGGCCCTGACCTCCTGAGGATAGTTCACCGTTCCATCGAGGAATCTCCTGATTTCCCTTCCGATGACTGTCTCGTAGACCGGGAAGGAGAGCGTCCGTGTCTTCGTTCCCTTCGAGGCGAGCCACGAACTGAGAATCGAGGTCTGGGTCCTCTTCCCGACCGCGTCGATTCCCTCTACGGCGATGAAGATGCCCAAGGCCCCGGTCATGGTGCGATGCAGCCGATGAAGAGTCTAAATCAGTTTTCCTAGAGAAGCACAGAGACGATCAGCAGAGCGCCCACGACCAAAATGGAGAACCTTGCGTAGGTGCGGGAGAACCTGGAGCTGGACTGGGTCATCGTTGCAAACTCCTCCAGGGCCTTGGACCCTAAGACCCTGACCCTGGTCTTCGCTTGCCCCGATTGGTAGGCGGCAGGAGCCAGCTTGGTCTCAGCGAGTTTGGCCAGCTTGACGACAAGGTCAGCTATGGACGCGGGTGGAGTCGCTTCGCCCAGGGGCTCGTATCCGCGGGCCACCGTAAGCCCTCGGGCTGCCAGGTTGTGACTGTCAGTCGTACAAAATTCGATGAGGTCATAGCCGGAAGAATCCAGCGCCTTGGCGACCTGGGCTCGGAGGTCTGGGACCGAATTGTTGGCGTCAGCGAGGACGAGAACTGACTTCGGGCCTGCTTCCACCATGAACAAGCCTATTCCATTTTCCGTCAGGTCCCCGCGGCCTGAGAAACCGACTTCGCTCGAATGTGCGTATGCGGCGCTGAAAGGCTCGGCCTTCGCCAGCTTTGCGCTCTCGAAGATTCGGTTCCATCCGGGGTCGTCGATGTCGGGCGACTCCTGCTCGTGGTCGATCGAGTTGTGGGCGTCGACCACTGAAAGGTCAAAGCCTGCCTGTGACGCTGGCCCGGTGAGTTCTGCTTCGACCTTTGTGTCAAGGTCGTCCGAACCGAGAGGGGCGAATGAC
>DATDGE010000317.1:0-1716 GCA_036522255.1 Nitrososphaerales archaeon
GACCGGGAGCACAGATTCCGATCTGGTGATTTGTGCCTCTTCGAGGCTCTTCAATCTCTTCTCCAAATCTTCCCTTGAGCGGGTCAAATGCTCCACATCGGAGGTGAGACCTTCGATTCGCGAGTCTCTTGGTGGCTGGACCTTGAAGCTCTGTGGGAGCCGCCCTTCCTTGATCATTTGCAGGATGAGCCGATGAAGCCGCTCCTCGACTGACGACTGGTCGCTTTCTACGGTCGTCACCCCGGCCGAGTACATTTCCAGCAGACGGTCGAGGTCGGAGAACCTCTTGTCCCTATAGATTACCCTGTACTGATATCCGGTCCCGACGGCGCTGGAGGATGCCCACATCTCTGACTTCTTGACCTTCTCAAACTGGGGCCCGTCCATCAGGTATTCGGCGTCCAGGCCCGTGATTGGATTCTTCTCCGCAAAGTTAGGTTTGAGAGAACCGTTGTAATAGCCCACGGCGAAATCTTCCACCAGTCGCCGGCGCATCGTCATGCCGAAGGTCGATTCGCCGTTTCTCTCGCTCAATTTCCTCGACACCCACTGAGTGGCAACTGATGCTTATTGAGAAACAAGGCCTAGGAAAATTAATCATGGTGTCATCATTGAAGATAGGGAGTCCTGATGACGGGGCCCACGTCTTCCAAGGACTGCTACTTTTTCTGACTAAGGACGGCCAGATTCCGTTGCACGGCCTCGTTGGTCTTCTTGAGCTCATTGATTGGGCTGATTTCGAGCCACTCTGTTTCGGCGTCAGTTACTGTGGAATGCCCCGGGGGCATGTAGTAGGCGTCGCCTCCATTGAGGACCTCCTCATGGTCTGCATACCTCACCAGCTTCCGTCCTTTCAGGATCATCCCCCAGTGAGGGCACTGGCACATGTCATCTGGCAGCCCTTTGAGCAAAGGAGCGATGTCCAGAGTCCTATGACACGTTGTAAAATTCACATGCATGTCTCCCCAGTCGGTTTCTCGAATTGTTATTTCCTCGACATCGACGGTCTTGGGCAGGTCGGTGCTGGAACCGCGCATCGTCGTCACCAGAACACGGAGTGAGATATGAGTTTCTCTGTAGTCTCGGTCCCTACACCGGTTGTTGAGCCCCACATTTGGGACAGACGGAAGCCCAGGAGGCCATCTGGGTGCCGCACTTCGGGCAGAACTTGGTCTCTGGCTGGACTCCAGCGGCAGGAGCCATCGGAGCCTGGCCCATCTGAGGCGGGGTCGGAGAGAGCCTGGCAGCGTTCGAGTAGTAATAGACTGTCAGGGCAATCGGGACTAACGGACCATAGAATGCTGAAAGGATGCTGCTGACAATGCTGCTTGCAATGCCGAAGGGCGCACTGATGAAACCTATGACGAGAGACACTATCAGCGCGATTATTCCGAAGACCAATAGCAGGACAAACGTCTTCCCCCATCTGTGGTCGACAAGCTTGCGGCTTCGCCCCATGCTTTCGAGGACTCCTTTGTTCTCGATAAGCAACACTGGAACCGCGAGGGAGAACATTATCGTCAGTATTATCCCGGGAACGAATAGTGCGATGACTCCTAAGAAGACGATGACTCCGACGATGAGGCTCAACGCCCAGAGCCAGACCAATTTTGAAACGGCGAAGCGGAACGAAGCCCCGAGGTCTGCCTGTCCTTTCTCAATTTCTTGGGATGCCAACTTGACTGTGTTTCCCACGGCCACTGGAGTAAACACCAA
>DATDGE010000318.1:0-3914 GCA_036522255.1 Nitrososphaerales archaeon
CTCATCGACAAGTTCCACACTGGGCTACAAAACGGCCTCGGGGAGCCCTACATAATGGTCCCGACAGCTAGCCTTGCAAAGGTGTTCGAAGAGGTCATCGGGACGTTCGGGAGCGGGGGCAAGACGATAATCTACATGCAAGGAAAGGATTTTGCGATATCACGTTGGCGCCTCTTCAGTCTTCTATTGGGCCCCAATGCGGAAAAAAGAACTGATGAGATATTTTCGATCTTCGAAAGCTTTGGAATCGGCTCTTTGTCTGTGGTCCCTGAATCCCAAGGGAAGGCCCTGAGACTAGTCGTCAGGGACTGCTTCGAGTGCTCTGTCGGAACGACGAAGGGGCGAAGGTGTGAATTCACTCGGGGAATGAGCGTCGGATACTTCAGCGGAGCATTCGGTAAGGACGTAACTTGCAGAGAGACAAAATGCAGACTAAAGGGGGACAAGGTGTGCGAGTTTGTCCTTGAGTCGTTGGACGGAAAGAGTCTGACCCAGGTCCCCGCGACCCCTCAGCCTTCGTAATCTATTCTCCGGTGACGCCCCATAACCTAATGAAAGAGGGAGTTGGCATCTCCCCGAGTCCAACAAGGAGTTGAAGATTACAGATGCTAATTTGCGTCAAAGGATCTTGCAGGCAATGGGGGACCCCGACACCGCCCAGCTTCTGCACGTAATTCGTTCGGACGCCAAGGATGCCCAGACCATTTCGACGGAAACAGGAGTCCCGCTCAGCTCTGTCTACCGCAAGATCGCGATGCTGAAGACGGCCGGGCTCGTTTTCATGTCGTCTTTCAGGATGACTCCCGAAGGAAAGAGACAGGACATGTTCCTCAGCGCAGTCGCAGACGTGAAAATAGGGTTTCTAGGGGATCAGATAGAAGTGGAACTGATACCGACCCAACAAAACGCTGCCAGAATCTGGTTCGAACTCTTCAAATCCTGATTCAAGGAATGAAGCGGGCCCGGTGCGATTTGAACGCACGACCTACAGCTCACTTCACGTGAGTTTAGGAGGCTGCCGCGCTGTCCGTATTTCGCTCGACTTGGATCTGCGCTACGGGCCCAGCCTCGAGCCGTAAAGAACCGGGATATTACCTGTTCCCGATTGACTACACAAGGTCGAACCCAATCTCCAACTCTCTTTTCGCGTTCCTGAACCTTGGTTTCTCCAGCCTTACATTTCCTATCAACAGGGTGCTTTCCACGTGTCTCTCGTTGCAGCAGTTGATGTTCCAGTCCGGTATCCTCACTATTTTCAATAGGGTCACATCGCCCGGCACCGGGAACAGGTCGTAGATGGCATCGCCGAAGTGCCCCTCAGCCTCCTGTTTCTCCATTTCAAACTCCAGCATCTCCGCTCCTTCCGCAATCTTCTCGCTCGCCGCCTGTTCGACTCTCGCCATCTCCTCATCCGTCGGTTTCCTGTCGAACTGAACCGTCAGTCTCCCATGGGTTCCCGACACATTGACCGATGCGGTCCATTTTGCACCTAGGACTTTCTGGACAGCTCCCTTAACCACGTGAACGGCCGAATGGGTTCTTACTTCTTCCGAGCTCAACTACAGCCTCGTCGCGATCTTGTAGAAGTCCGACATCTTCGTCTCCAGCCCGTAGCGCCTCGTGTTGCCCCTCATGTACCAGAAGATGGAGAGTAGGGTCGGCCACATCGTCAGCAGGCTGAACCTGTCCTCCACCTTCGCCTTGATGAACTCGTAAACCTTGGCGTAAATCGCGAAGTGCTCCAGCACGGCCTTCCTGTACGCCTCTCTGTCTCCGATATGGTCAACGAATAGGTTCACACACTGCATGCTAGGTATGATCCCCTCCCCCAGCATCGGGTATACAGTGCCGATCGACTCGCCCACGCCCACCACCTTGCCGTCGAAGAATGGCTCGGCGAACTTCGGCGGGGTCACCCTGACGGGCCTCCCAATCTTCCTGACGACCTCGCAGTGGTACTTCTTCACGAACTCGTCCAGCTCGCCCCTGTATCTCCCCTGCAAGTCTCCGGCGCCCACATGTGCCATCCCGTCCCCCAGAGGAAAATACCACCAATAACCCGCCAGCCCAGGATAGGGCCTTATCACGAAATCGTCGTAGGGCAGTTCTTTCGACTTCACCTGATACTCCAACGACGGTATCAAAAGGTCGTCCTTGATCTTCGGGAGCAGCGACCTCTGCATTCCAGTCGCATCCACGACCATGTCGAACCCCTCGAAGTTCCCGTTGACCGCCTTGACCTGCTCCCCCCAGTGCATCTTTTTCCCCTTCAGCATGTCTTCGGTGAGCTTGTGCTTGTCGTAGGTGACCAGACCCTTCAGCTTGATGTTCAGCTCCTCGTCCCCCAATTCCACTATCATGTTCTTCCCCCTGTGCAACACGTAGTCTTCGAAGTTGAACCCCGCCTGCTTGACCAGGTCCGAGATGAAAGGCTCGCTCGTCCCCCAGGCGCAGACGGTGTACCAGTTCTTCTCGGTCCTCATTTCGAAGGCCTCAGCTTGGTGCTCGGGAGGGAGCCGGTTCAGCAAGTAAGCCCCCGCTACGCCTGTGCCGACGACCGCGATTCGCGTTTGAGAAGGCCCCCTTTGCTCCCTCGACCTGCCCCTCTTTGTGTCTGTCGGACACGGATGCTTCGTTTCACGCAAAGCTAATATTCAGAATATATTCGGTATACTCTCTACATGTCCAAGGCCAAGGGCTCAGAAAACGGGTCGACCACGGTCAAGGTCTCGAAGGACACTCAGGCCAAGCTTGCCTCGATGGGCAAGTACGGCGAAACGATGGACCAGATAATCCAGCGCCTGACAACCCAGGCAAGGGGCCTGGAGGATGTAGTCGCGGGCAAGAGTTCAATCTGCTTCATCGACGGCCGCGAAGGGAAGCTCCTCTACAGAGGCTACGACATTGCCGACCTGGCGGCTCACTCGACCTACGAGGAGACCACCTTCCTCCTCTGGAACGGCCACCTCCCGACATCCAACGAGCTCCGAGTCTTCAGCGAGGACCTGACCTCCAAGCGTCCTATCCCGCCCGACCTGATTTCGATTCTGACGAGCCTCCCGCGCAACTGTGACACCATGGATGCCCTCAGGGTTGGCGTCGCCGCCCTGGGGATTTTCGACGACCCGATGTACAACCAGCAGGAGAAGGCGCTGTCCATAGCCGCCAAGATCGGCACAGTGGTGGCCGCAATCCACAGACACAAGCACGACCAAGAACTAATCGCCCCTCGTGACGACCTGAGCTATGCTTCCAACCTCCTGTACATGGTTACCGGCGAGGAGCCGAGCAGGGACGACACGAGATTGATGGACGTCCTGCTCATACTCCACGCCGACCACGAGTTCAACGCCTCCACCTTCACTGCCCGCATCATCGCCTCTACCCTATCCGACATGTACTCGGCAGTCACGGGCGCGGTCGGCGCTCTGAAAGGGCCTTTGCACGGCGGAGCCAACGAGAAAGTGGTAGAAATGACAAACGAAATCGGCTCCCCCGCGAGAGTCGACTCCTACATCCACTCGAAGCTGGCATCCAAATCAAAGATCAACGGCTTCGGCCATCGGGTCTACAAGACGACGGACCCCAGGGCGAAGATACTGAAGGCGATGGCACAACATTTCGCCCGCTCCGAAAAGGAGAAGCAGGCCCTTGAGATCCTCCAGAGGACGGAGACGATTCTTCGGGAGGAGAAGAACCTGTACCCTAACGTCGACCTTTTCTCCGGCCTGGCGCTCAACCACATCGGTGTCCCGAGCTATCTTTTCACCCCGGTCTTCGCGGTCGGGCGAGCGCCTGGCTGGCTCGCTCATGTCCTCGAGCAGTACGCTGACAACAGGATAATCAGGCCCCTGGCAGAATACATCGGGCCTCCGCTCACCCCCTACGTCCCCATCGAAGCGCGAACATCCGCA
>DATDGE010000319.1:0-2077 GCA_036522255.1 Nitrososphaerales archaeon
GGAAAGTTGCAGACCTGATACTGGACGCAGGTCCAGCATCTGAGCCCCCCGAGACGAGCGTAAGCATCGCAGAGCCTGAATTGCTGCCGGGCGTAGTCCTCAGGGATGCCGAAGGACTTCCAGTTCTGCAGGTCGATGCTCGCAGGGTCCACCGAGGTCGGGACTGCGAACTTGCCCCCCGAGTTGGCGAATCGCTCGAGGACGTCGACTCCCGCGTCGTGGAGGCTGCTGTAGTGGGCGAGGACGTGCGCTGACTTGATCGGGACCAAGGATTCTGCTCCCACTGCATCTCCCACCTTGGTGACAATCTCCATGGCGAACTGTTTTGCGTCCCCCCCTTCGCCGCGGAGCATCTTCTCCTGAGACGCGTCGAGGTGCAAACGTGCGATTCGGCCCTGGTATCGGTTAAAAAGGAGTTTTTCACTCTGGACTCGTTGAAGTTCTCTTATTTCCTCCCGACCAAGCTTTCTTTCGGGTTCGGCGCCGTCGAGGGGGTCGGGACCGAGGCGAAGGCGCTGGGAGGGAGCAAGGCGCTGATGGTCACTGACAAGGTCATGGTGAAGACAGGCATTGTCCAAAGGGTCTCACAGCATCTTGACGGACTGTCGCTGGAAGTGTTCGACGATGTCGAGCCTGAACCGAAGATCGAGGTCGCTCAAGCCGTCGCGGACCGGGTAAGGAGCGGAGGATACGACATCGTGATTGGTGTCGGGGGAGGAAGTTCGATGGACATGGCAAAGGTTGCGACGGGCTTTGCGACGAACGAAGGTCCAGCCAAGTCCTTCGTGGGGAATGGCTTATTTTCGAAGAAACCTCTTGCGTCCATCATGGTCCCCACCACTGCGGGGACGGGGGCCGAGCTTACCGTGACCTCCATGGTCACGGTGGAAGGCCACAAGCAGTGGATCAACAGTCCCCTTTTGCTCCCTTCTGTGGCAGTGGTCGACCCAGACCTTACGATGTCTATGCCTCCAGGGGTGACTGCGGCCACTGGTATGGACGCCCTGTGCCACAACACCGAGTCGTATCTGTCCAACCTGGCGAGCCCCATCACGGACTCGGCAGCCCTGGAGGGGATCAGGTTGATAGTGCAGAATCTAGAGAGGGCCTACGATTTGGGGAGCGACAAATGGGCGAGGGAGTCAATGAGTCTGGGCGCATTGCTCGGAGGAATAGCATTACAGGCCAAGATGGTGTACGGGCATTCCATAGGCTATACGATAGCGACCCGGTTCAAACTCCCTCACGGTGTCTCCTGCGGGCTTCCACTCCCGTACATACTTTCGAACTATGCGGTAGCGTGCGGCCCAAAGATGAAAAAGCTCGGGGAAGCGTTCGGCATAGGTTCGAGTGACGACCCTGCTGCAATTGGGATGGCGATGGCCGAGAAGGCAAGAAGCCTAGCGTCCCACCTCAAGATTCCCACGACGCTCGAAGAGATCGGGGTCGCAGAGGGTGACATTCCTGCGCTGGCAAAGGAGTGCATGGAGATGTACCCGAGACCCAACAGCCCCCTCGTCTTCGACGAGAAGAGCATGGTCCAGCTCTACCATCGGATGTGGGATGGGAATCTGGCCCCCTGACGAGATAAAGTTATACACGGCGAGAGAAGGTCACGGTGTGATTTCTGGGTGAAGATGCTGATTGATGGGCAGTTGACCGAGTCGCAAAACGCCGACGTCATACGAGTGACAAACCCGGCGACCGGTGAGCTGGTGGACACCGTGCCAAAGGGCGGGCGGGAGGATGTGAAGCGGGCCGTGGATGCGGCCAGCGACGCGTTCAAGATATGGTCGGAAAGGCCCGCAATCGAGCGTTCAAGGGTACTTCTGAAGATTGCCGAAGTAGTCAGGGCGGACGTCGGGGACCTGGCGAGGAGCTTGACTCTCGAGCAAGGTAAGCCTCTCGGGGAGTCGAGCAGCGAGGTCAATTCCTTCGCCAACTCCTGCGAGTACTACGCTGGTTTGATCGGGAGACAGAGAGGAGCGCATACACCACTTTCCACGGGCGAGGGATTCTTCATTGTGACAAAACGGCCCCTCGGGGTCGTTGGAGCAATCCTCCCATGGAACTTTCC
>DATDGE010000320.1:0-5838 GCA_036522255.1 Nitrososphaerales archaeon
ATGCCAACCGACGCCAACGTGCTCGGGAACGTCTTTGGGGGTGCAATCATGAGATACATGGACGAGGTTGCCGCGATAGTCGCATGGCGCCACGCGGGCAAGAACGTGGTCACTGCATCCATCGATAGGATGAACTTCTACGCTCCCGTCTTTGTTGGGAACCTCCTCATCATGAAGGCAACGGTGAACTACGTCGGGACCACCTCGATGGAGATCGGAGTACGAATCGAAGCACAGGATCCGACGACCCGGAAGGGGGCCCACACCGGCTCCTGCTACCTCACCTATGTCGCCCTTAACGAGAAAGGAAGGCCCACCCCGATTCCTCCTCTGGTCGTCACCACGCCTGAAGAAAGAAGGCGATTCAAAGAGGCGCTGGCGCGCAGGAGGCTCAGAGAGGCAGAAAACGTGGTCCTAACGAAGGACCAAGATATTTGCTGACCTTTGATTTGCGGCTCAACTAAACTAGAGCACCCCACACTTAGTCCGACCGTCCACTCTGGAGGATCGTTGAAGGATTTCGCGGAAAGCTTCAGCGTCGAGAAGATGCGAAGCGGCAACGCGGCCGTCTATAAATTGAAAGAGCAATTTGAAAATTTCTCCTCGTCACCTCAGAAGGCCGAAGTCTGCGACTCCATAGCCCGGTGTTTCTATCAATTGGAGCAGTACAACGACGCCGCGGGTTGGTACGAGACCGCAGGGCGTCTTATTCTATCTGAGCCGAGCGCCACCCCCGCCATGAAGGCCCTTGGCGCACTCGGGGAATACGAAATGGCCCTGGAGTGCTACAAGCGCGGCCAGGACGAGGAAAGGTTCACCGAGTGCTCCTCCTTGATCAGAGAACTTAGGCGGGCCTGCGCCTCAGCCTAGCGTCTCGCCCTTTTCTTCCTGGGCCTTTGCTGTCCGTCTGTTCACCGTCTTCATATAACATTCCTCGCAGACTGGCTCGTCCTTCGGACCCACTTTGAAGGTATGAAGTACGACCTCAAGCTCGGTGTCGCAGAAGTAGCACTTGGCCTTCAACTCGACCCTCTCTTGGCGGCGAAGACCCTCCTTCTTACCACTTTGCCCCGCCCCTTGTAGTACCAAACTTCAGCATCCCCGTTCGAGCTCTTCCCCCATTTCACCAGCTCCTCGAGCTCTTCCTTGGTGGCGCGCGCCCTTCCGCTCTTGACCTGTACGAGGAGTACCTTTCCCTCTTTAGCCGCGAATACGTCCACTGCCCCATGCGATGCCGCGCTCCTTGAGACCATCCAGCCAGCTTCTTTCAGGGCGTTCATTGCGGAATATTCTCTGGACCTCCCTTTCACATAATTCCTATTCAATTGCGTTTTGGCACTCGTCAGTGGGTCTTCTATTTGGCAATGTAAACCATGCTCCGGAGGGCATGACCTCGTACCCTGCCTCAACCGAAACTAACCTAGACGAGTAAGCTTATCAAAACCGAAAACCTGGCCATGATTGCTGACCTTTGGAAGGCGTCAAGAACTCGCTGAAAGCCATGGAGCCTCGGTTTTCCGACCAGCTTGAGCGAAGAGACAGAGTTTTGAAGGAAAGCAGAGATATCATATCGGCGTCTTCGAGGTCAATCATCAACGTCCACACCGGTAGGATGAAGGAAGCGGAGAAGGAACTTGCCGGCGCGAAATCCCAGCTCCGCGCGCTCAAGAAATCGTCGGACGGCTCTGTAGCGCGATACTTGATCTCCCCCGAGGCCGAGTATGTTGAGGCGACCGCGGTCTTGGCCCTCGCTAAGGGGAAGCCCATACCATCAATGGCGAGTCTCGAAGCCTCTCCGGAGGCCTATTTGTTGGGTCTGCTCGACACGGTGGGCGAGTTGAAGAGACTGGTGCTCGATTCAATCCTTCAGCGAAGACCCGCCAAGTCGAAGCGTTACTTTGAGGTCATGCAGGACCTCTACTCGATGTGCTCGCCTCTGGCTGTCTACGACCACGTCGTGAACGGGGCAAGACGAAAAATCGATGTCGCGAGAATGCTTGTGGAAGACACCAGGGGGCTCCTCGCGGAGGAGATGGGGCGGGAATCGGTAAGCAACTCGATGGCCCGCCTTGAAAAGAGACTGGACGAAAAAAAGAAGAGCTAGAGCTCCTTCAGAAGATTGCTCGTTTTCAGCTTCGGATAAGGCGAATCGAGCCTTACTACCTTTACCTTCAATCCTCTCTTGCGAGCTTCTTTGAGCACTTCCGTCTCCATGTGGTATTGGTCGTAACCGAGGGCCACGATGTCAGGTCCCACTTTCTGCAATGTCACGTAGATGTCTCCCTGGACGCCCAAAATAGCAGCATCCACCATTTTCAGGGAAGACACCAGCCTTACCCTCTCCCGCTCATTCACAAGTGGCTCTCTTTTTTTCCTCCGGCGGATCGTGCTGTCCCTAGCGACCGAGACAACGAGAACATCTCCGAGACTCTTCGCTTTGTCTATGGTGTAGGCGTGCCCATAGTGTATCACTTCGAACCCACCGCCGATGAAGACAACCCTGATTGATTTCCTTCCTCCAGAGGTGAGTTCCACCTTGCGACCTTTGAAATTGGCCAGCCCTTCGTTAACCAGCTTGACGAGCTCCTCTTCGGCCTCCTTGCGGCTGAGTCCGAGTCGATGTCCTATCGTACTGGCTTTGGTCTCTTCTCCTTCAATTCCTAGGGAAAACACCGCGGCGAGGACTCGCTTTCTGTCCATCCGTCACCAGTCTATCCTTACTACACCCGCGAATGAAAGAGAGTCCAGGAGCCCCTCAGCGTAGCCGACGCTGAGCATTGCCATCTCATCTTCTCCGTTTGCCAAGAAGTTTTCGGCGTCTTTCATGTAGAGCTCAGCGTTTTCTATCACGTTCTCGTACTGGGGGCCAAGCTTGCCTCTTACTGATTCAAGCGCCCGCTTGGTCTTCGCGACATACTTTGGGACTAAAGTCTGAGCAGTCCGCTGTACAACCTCGGAGTTACTGCGCGTCTGAGCCTCATCAATCGAGAAGATGGCTGCCACGGCTTCTGATTCAGTGAAATGAAGCTTCCCTGGAATTACAAGGCTGTGAGGAGGCTCGCCATAGCTAATCTTGGAGAGCTCCGAAAAGGTCCCTGCGGAAAAACTCGAATCCTCGCGCCCAAGCCTCGACAGGACGAGCGCGAAGGTGCTGTCGCTGACGACTCCGCGCTTGAAGTTGCCCTCGGCTAGGAGGAGGCCTGCCATTGCATCGGGGGGCGTGACGCCCTCGCCTGATTTGAGGTCGTACTCGAGAAGGAGGAGCGTATGGGCCCCTTCGAGCAGGTTCTCGTGCAGAACATGATAGGCTTGGGTAAGTCGTCCGACCGACTCCCTGGTGATTGTCACAGTCCTAGAGAACTTGTAGGAGTGCAGCCCTGAAGCACTCGCGGCCGCTGACGCTATGGTGGCTCCGTGGACCACTCTTGTCTCGATGCCCTGTCTTATCGCCCTGGTGCGCAACTCGTCATGGGTGGTTGCGATCATAGGGTCGCCCAGGACGGCAAGTGCCACTTTCTTCTCCTTCGCCTCCGAAATTATTTTGGACCCATCCTCGACGAAATCCCTATCCACTACGGTAGGGCGTTTTCCAGTCGCTTTTTCCAGCTGCCTGATGAGCTGTGGCTCGTGAGGAGTAGTGTAGTATTCGAGATAGAAGGCATCGGCAGACCTCAACTCATCAATGCCTTCGAGGCTCATCCCCCTGGAGCCTAAACCCAAACCGACGAAGACCAAACTTCCCAAGGAAACAAAACGCCTTGAGTTCCTCTAATAAAGTAAATATCCATCTCACCGGGTGGCCTGAAGCAGCGGGCCCGTGGCTCAGCCAGGTTAGAGCGTAAGCGACTCGAGCGGCTGGCTCTTAACCAGCATGTCGTGGGTTCGAATCCCACCGGGCCCGCTTCCTTCTCCTATGAATCCAGAAGCTCTGTCTTCCCAATCTAGTTCAATTTATAGCCCTAGGGCGACGGCCCCCTAGCGAATGTACACGACCACAGTCGTTGACGACGAAATTCATGCGATGGAGGTCATGAAAGAAATGGAGGAAGCCTGGGAGAAGAAGAACGAATCGTATTTTATCCAAGTCCTGACGACCGAGCCCAGCCTGGTTCTGAGGGTCCACGCCGTTTGTATCTTGGCTGAGGTAGGGGGTGAGGGCTGTGTTCCTGTGCTCTCCGACGTCTTACTTCACGACCCAGACCCTCTGGTGAGGCATGAGGCGGCTTTCTCGCTGGGGCAGATCGGTCTTTCAGAGGGCAACGAGGCTCTTGCAAAGGCCGTCCTCAAGGACCAAGACCCGATAGTAAGGCACGAGTCAGCGGCCGCCCTCGGCTCAGTCGGGAGCTCAGACTCGGAAGAAGTCCTGACCAGGGCGTTGTCCGACGAGGACGAGCTTGTGAGGAATTCTGCCAAAGCCTCGCTCTTCAACATCAAGTTCCTGAAGCAATACTCGGACGGCCTCACTGCCAGGGAGAGGGCGCCGAGGCCTTAATCTCGAACGCTTAAGACAAACGCGGAATGGTGCCGGACGGGTTTGAGACTGTCAGGCAAGAGGGCACTTGTCACGGGCTCATCGCAGGGCATAGGAGCCGAGATCGCCAAGGCCTTCGCCAGGGAAGGGGCGGTCGTGGTCGTCAACCATCGCCCAGCAGCAAAGCATGTCGAACCGGTCGTCACCTCGATCCGAAAGGGAGGCGGGAAGGGCTTCGCTGTCCACTCCGACGTCTCGGACCCTGCGAGCGTCGCCCGGATGTTCACTGAAATCAAGACTCGCATGGGCGGTCTGGACATTCTTGTGAACACCGCCGGACTGTCTGACAGGAGGCTCTGGAACCTCGGCGTCGCCGAAACAAAACTGGAAATGTGGAAAAGAGTCTTCGCCGTGGACGCCTTTGGGACCTTCCTCTGTACGCAGGGAGCAATCAAACTAATGAGGCACGGGTCGTCGGTGGTCAACGTCGCTTCGACTCCCGCCCTGGTCGGTGATACCGAAGGGCTGGTCTACGCTTCGGCGAAGGGGGCTGTGATTTCAATGACCAGGATGCTCGCCAAGATGCTGGCGCCCAAGATCCGGGTCAACTGCATGGCCTTCGGGTCGGTGGAGACCACCTGGGTGGAATGGCTGAACAAAGAGCAGAAAGAATCCTACCTGGCAGCGATTCCCATGAAACGGTTCGGTACGCCGGCCGACGCCGCAAGCCTGGCTCTCTTCCTGGCCAGCGATGAATCCAGTTTCATGACAGGTCAGGTGGCTGTGCTGGACGGCGGGGAAGTCATGCGCTAGGGCAGGCTGCGAGCATGCTACCTTTCGGCCGCCTTGTACAGGCCTCCCTTCTCTTCGATCTTTTCAAGTGCCTCTTCGACTAGGTCTGTTTCTCGGACGACTCCGTTCTCGATCGTCTTTTTCCAGAGGTCGATGTAGATTTCCAGGCCTTCTTTGACTTGCTCTTCCCTGTCATTCTTGGTCTTCTCCAGTTCAGCGAGATAATCCCCTAGGTTCTTCCTCTGCGTCATAGTATCCTCGCCTCCCCGCCCACCCGCGAATGGTACGCCTTGTAACCGAGCTTCGTAATTGCGTCGAATACCTCTTTCTCGTCTTTCTCCGAAGTGTTGATGAAGACCGATGGTCCGGTCTGCATAGAATAGTACGCCTTCTTGCCGTCGTCACGAAGCTTCCTTACCCTCCGGATTATCCTCAGGGAATCTTCGGACATTATTATCAACCCACTGTCGCCTGTCATGGTCAGGCTGTGAAGCTCAAGGGTGTCCTTTTCCGCCAATCTTCCCAGAGCGTCCAGATCGTTCCCCAATATCGCCTTCTCCATTTCTTCGCACCTG
>DATDGE010000321.1:0-4480 GCA_036522255.1 Nitrososphaerales archaeon
CGAGGGAGTCACAACCCCATCAGACTTCGGAAATGCTCTGAGGAGGAACAAGACGGCATCGAAGAATTTTGAACGGTTCGGCCCAAGCTACAAGAAGCGGTATATCATCTGGATTTCTGGAGCGAAGACCCCAAAGACCAGGGCAAAGAGGATAGCCGAGGCAGTGATCCTGGTTTCCAGAAATGTGAAATCCCTGCTAAAGTGAATCTACTTTGCTTTGCGCGCTTCCCAAAGGGCTACGACGAGGACAAGGATTTCAACCACGAACAGGGCAGGGAAGAGATATGCGATGTGTTTGCTGTCGTACAACCCCAGCCCGAAGAGATACTTCGCGAAATCCGTCTGAGAGACTTCGAAAGACCCGAACGGCGACGGCCAGAATATGTCCCCCACCATTATGAGCGCCTGGAGAAGCCCCCAGAGGCCAGAGATCTTGAGGGCGGACCTCGTCCCTCTCATGAGCACCATCCCCGCGAGAAGTACGTCTACGACGACGAACGCAATCAAGCCATAGGCATGAGAGGGCTGATATTGCCAGAGGTTCTGGTCGGTGGCCAGAATGGCTGCACCAAGTATAGCTGAAACCAGGAGGAGCAGGACTGTGACCTTCCCCTTCTTCGTGGCAGGGGGTTCCATCCGTCCGTCAGTAACCCCGGCTGCACTATTAAGTGTGGGGCTCATACCTCAAAGGAAAATCTTCAGGCGACCTTACTGATTTCACTGAATTTGGCAAGCTCAATATCCTATTTCTGCATTCTTCATATTCTGGACAGAATCACTTCAGGATTCATCTGCCCAGCTCGAAGTGCAATGCGGCTATCACCTCGTCAAACATTCCCAGGCTCGCCTGCAGCCGCGGGCTCAGGAAGTACATCGCCCCATACTTTTCTCCCTGAGTGACAACCAAAGAGTTCGACTTCAGCACCCCGGCGTGGTGCATGATGGTCCTGTAGTCCACCCCAAGTTTCTCAGCGAGCTGGTTGAGGTTAAGCGGTCTCATTCTAAGTTCGTGGATCATCCGGGCTCGATTCTCTCCTCCTCTGGCACCCCCGAGGACGAACCAAAGGGTGCGTCTGAGTTCCTGGTCCTCTACCAATACCCTCGCCTTCCCAGAGCGACCCGACTTATAGTTGCGCCGTCTCCAATTATGACGAAATTCTGAAATACGCTTATAGACAAAAATGTGCGCGAATCAACTGTGACCCCTCTGCTCACGTTGGCGATTCTGCTCTACGCAGTCAACGCCGTCCTCTTCGGTTTCCTAGCCTACGTCTACGGCAAGACCGCCCTTTCAACGCGGGCGAAGTATCCCCTCGGACTCTTCGTATTCTCAATCCTCCTTCTACTTCACAGCGCCGGGACTGCTGTAGCATACTTCTTTCTTGGCCCATACTTCGGAGAGGAGGCTGTTCCTTACATGTCAGTGATGGGTTCCTTCGAACTGGTGGGAGTGCTGGCGCTCCTGAGGATTACTCTGTGATTGCCCATGAGCTCCCAGACACAGACCCCAGGGGGGGGTTTCACAATTGGAATCTGTGCTTCTGATTCCGCGAAACGGCTCCCTTCGCTCGTTTCCTTCCTCGTCGAAGAGGACTATGGTCCAAACTTCACGCTGCGAAGAATAGCGATCGTGGCGTCCCGATGCCCCGAATCAGTCCTGATTCCTGTCAGGCAGGAAGCCGACTCGGATCCCAGGATCTCCCTGGTTACAGAGCCAGAAAGGCGGGGCAAGGCAGAAGCGATAAACAGAATCATGGAGAATTCGTTGGGGGGTTATCTGGTGATGCTGAACGCCGACGCGTTTCCCGCGAAAGGCTCGATTCGTGGACTACTCGAGGTCGCGAGCAGTCCGGGCGTGGGAGCTGTTTCTGCGAAGCCTGTTTTCGATGAGGGGGACGGTCTGCTTGCACACGCGCTCGCTCTGATGTGGTCAGCCCACAGCCTGATGTCGCTCAGACTGAATCACGCGGGAATGAGTAACCACGCCTGCGATGAACTCATTGTTGTGCGGAGAAACATGATGTCGAGATTGCCCACCAACTTGGTGAACGATGGCGCGTACATTGGCGGATTGGCGCGCGCGCATGGCCTCAAAGTGAAGTTCTCGACTGCTGCAGAGGTCAAGATATCAGTGCCGAAGCAACCAATGGACCTAATCCGTCAGAGGCGGCGAATCACTTTTGGGCACGTCCAGGTCTGGAAGAAACTCGGTCGTCCCCCAAGGACGATTGAATCGATGCTTTTTACCAACCCGCTCATGAGTCTGAGGACGATCATCGGGATCTTGACCGAACGACCCCGGCTCATACTGGCAGTTCCCCTGGTCCTCGTGAGCGAGTCGGCTGCGATTCTGATGGGAATACTCGACGCCAACCGATCCACCGATCAGCACACAGTTTGGAGAAGGAATGCTGACTAGAAGCCCGGGAGACGACAGACTCGCGGCGCTCGTGAACGTCGTCGTCAAAGCAGCCCAGATGCATGGCTCCGCCATCCCCCTGTCCGACCTCGTCCAGCTCTTGCCAGACGGTACGACTTCCCAAGACATAGCCGATGTGTTCGAATTCTTACCCCCGCTCCCGGGCAATTACGCCCTGAAAGACGGCCTTCTTGTCCCCAGGTCGGATATTGATCCTCCGTCAAGCGATTTCAATCTAAGACTGAGGCACTCCGTCGCAAACACCCAGGTCGCCCGGTGGCTCACGAACGCGCTGGGCAACAGGGAGGCCCTGATCGTTGCAGTCAGTGGATCGACCTCATACAACGCCGCATCCCCGAGAGATGACGTTGACCTGTTCTGTGTGACCCGCCGGCACACAATGTGGCTCTTCCTCGCAAGGGCGTTGCTACTTACCAGGGCGTCACGAGTTTTCAGGAGGTCGAGCGTTCCAATCGACCTTAGTTGTCTGATGGACGAGGACTACGCCACGAAAGTTTTTGCCATGGATGGAGGCGCTCTTTTCGCGAGGGACGCCCTGGTCGCGGAAGTGGTACGCGGACAAAGCCAATACGCCTCCTTGCTGGACTCGGCTCCCTGGATGAAGAGATACTTCCCCAAACTCTACGAAAGGCGGAGTACCGCCACGGGGACGCGCAAGAATGCGAAGTCAAAAGCGTCTAGTTTGGAAAGGTGCGTCAACCTTTTCCTGTTCACGACTTTGGGTTCCTACATTCGAGCAAAGGCGATGTTTCACAACCATGTTCTTGCCAGGGAGGGCAAAATCTTGTCTGCATTCCACGCCCGCGCAGGACTTGACCATTTGATCTATGAGTCAGCCAAGTACGACAGATTGAAGGAAATCTACGAGGACATCAATCCATTGCCGAAAGAGGTTCAAATGAACTCGCGTTCGGACGGGCTCGCTCCACGTTTTCCCAACGGTCATGAACCGCGGTGAAGGTTAAACTCCAGGCTCCAAACCAGCCCAGAGACTACACTGGATGCCATTATTGAACGGCCTTGGTAAGCCGCTCCTCGTTGGCCTCGCCATACGAGAGGCCCTGGCTCCGTGGACCGGACACCCCTTCGACTTCGAGATTTGGGTCCGGCTGGGGGTCCTCGCCCTGTCTGGCGCCAACCCCTATTCTCTGCTACCCTACATTCCGCAACTGAGTTTCGCTCCTTACTCATTGATGACTTCGATCAGCTATCCGCCATTTCCAGCCTTTATCTTCGCAGCGACTTATGGCGTCTACCAACTGGTCGGCTCCCCTTCCGCGTTTCTCTACTACTTCCTTCTGAAGCAGCCCATGGTGATTTCAGACCTCCTGGTCGCTGTATTTCTCTTTCATCTGATTTCGCTCAAGGGAGATACAAACCTGGCACTGAAAATTGCCAAACTTTGGATTTACCTCCCCCTTGCCATCATCGTCTCAGCGATGTGGGGTGCCCTGGACCCGATCGCCTTGATGCTGATCCTCGCGAGCCTGTATGCGTTCGAAATCAAGAAACCGATCTGGTCTGCGGGCGTGCTGGGAGTCGCCGTCTACCTCAAGCTAATGCCCATCATCTTCCTTCCGCTCTTCCTGATCAATTCCAACCTTTCGACGAGGCAGAAGGCAACCTTCGCCTCGATTGCACTGATCATTCCTCTTCTCGGAACCGCCGTCCCGTTCTATCTTCTGGGCTGGAACCCTTCAGGAATTTACAACGCTGTCTCGTATCAAGGGGAGCTTCCCAGCTTCGGCGGGATGGGCGTTTTCAACGCGCTGTCTCTGCTCTCACTCCGCTACAGCGTTTTCACGATGGTCCTGAGCCTGGTTTGGTTTCCTGCTTTGTTGGTGGCCTATACCTACTCGTATGTCAAGAGGGCCCAGCGGGCTGAGGCCCTGCTGATCACAGTGATCCTATTCGCCATCTTCCGTCCGACAATGCCCGAACAGTGGGCCCTCTATCCAATCGCATTCCTGCTGCTTCTGTGGAACCACGAGAACAAGACGCATGCTTTCGCAATCACTGGAGTCGCGACCGCCTACCTGG
>DATDGE010000322.1:0-4996 GCA_036522255.1 Nitrososphaerales archaeon
GTTCGTGATGCCGAGGACGGGGCCGCTGACGCCATCAGAAACCCCGTAGGCCGCCGCGAACCAGTTGGTCATGATGGGGACGAACAACCCCGCTCCGACGGCAATCAACACACTGTAAACGATGAATCGCTTCAGGACCCGACTTGACTTCCGTGGAAGGATTTCCTTCCTTCTTGTCGTCGTGGCGCCTTCCCTGACCAAGAAGAATAGGGGTGTGATGGATAGGCTGAGGAGGCCGACGGCAGCGTACAAGACTATGTGGGCTTGTCTTGCGTCCAGCCCGAATGCCTGGAGGGCCAGCACTGAAGAGATGACGAATCCTCCAAGTGCGCCGGCGACCCAGCCCAGAAACGCCAGCAATGAAAATGCCGAAGTACGTTTCGCATCTCCAGCCTTTTCGGCCAGAAGGGCTCCCACAGAGACAGCGTAGGCGGCCTCCCCGGTCCCCTCGAGTATCGCGAAGATCAAGATCATACTGAAGTCAGTGGTCAAGGCGAACCCTATCAGGCTGAGACTAGCACAGAGGTTCCCCAGGAAAAGCATCTTCCTCCGTCCGTACCTATCTGCAACAATCCCGAATGGGATGCTCTCGGCCACCAAGGTCGCCCCCAGGACCGCTATCACTATCCCAGTGGAACCAGGGGTCAGGCCCTGGATCTTTGGCAAGAAGAATGCCAGGTCAATGTAGATGAACCCGATGGCAATGTTCGGGATGAAGCTGAGGTAGATCAGCAGCCTAGCCTGAGGGGGAATACCCTTGTATTCGCTAAACAACCGCGCCCCATCGGCCACCGTTCCAATCAGTATAAACCCAAAGGAAGGCGCCCCTGACAACCGTATTTGCCCGGTCCAAAAAGACAGGTAGCCGCAGGTGTAGACGTAGGAGGAACTTTCACTGACATCGTCGTAGGCGGCTCCGAAGGACTTGTCGTCCTGAAGCTCCCTACCACCGCCAACCCATCGGAAGCAGTCTTGCAGGGCCTCCGGGGCATGGGTCCGAATGCCCGCGACGTATCCCTAATCTCCCACGCCACGACGCTTGCCACCAACGCCCTCCTCACCCACTCAGGCCTTGCCCGGACAGCCCTGATAACCAACGAAGGCTTCAGGGACATCCTAGAGATAGGAAGGCAGCGGCGTCCCGAGCTCTACGACCTGAAGACGCGAAGGCCCTCTCCGCTGGTCGAAAGACACGACAGGTTCACAATAGCGTGCAGGATTACGGCGGACGGTCGGGAACTGGTCCCCCTCGACGACAGAGCGGCCCGGTCTCTTGCCAAGAAAATCAAAGGAGGAGGGTTCGACTCGGTTGCAGTGTGTTTTCTCAACTCGTACCTCAATGACAAACACGAAAAAGAGATGCGAACCATCCTTGTTGAGAGCGGCTTCCGGGGCCATGTGATCATCTCCAGCGAAGTCGATAGAGAGTACAGGGAGTACGAACGGACGAGCACCACGGTGGTCAATGCTGTCCTCGCTCCCTTGATGTCCGGGTACCTCTCTTCCCTTCGCTCTTCGCTTACCCGGTCGGAGATCGGCGCCCCCGTCTATGTAATGAACTCGGACGGGGGGGCCAGCACCATCTCGTTCGCATCCAGGCACCCAGCGTCGGTCTTGGAATCAGGCCCAGCCGCCGGCGTCATCGCATCCCAGCGCCTTGCCAGGCAACTTTCGCTAGACCGTGTCCTGACCTTCGACATGGGCGGGACGACGGCGAAAGCCGGGACTGTGATTGACGGCCACCCAGACATAATCAACGAATTCGAGGCCGCGGGGAAGTCCCACAGCGGCAGGTCAATACGGGGGAGCGGATACCCCGTCAGAGGACAGTTCATCGATCTGGCAGAAGTAAGCGCTGGAGGAGGAACCATCGCCCGGGTGGATGAGGCCGGTGAGCTGAAGGTAGGGCCATTGAGCGCAGGCTCGACCCCTGGCCCCGCATGCTATGGGAGAGGCGGGACCGAACCAACCGTGACAGATGCCAACGTCCTACTCGGGAGGCTCAACCCCGTCGGGCTCCTTGGAGGGTCGATGCCGTTGCACAGAGATCTCGCCGCCCGTTCGATTCGTAAGATATCGAGAAAAGTCGAATTGGGCCCTCTGGAGACCGCAACGGGCATCGTTAGACTTGTCAACGACAGCATGGCAAGGGCGATATCGATGGTCACCCTTGAGAGGGGAAGGGACCCAAGAGACTTCGTCATGTGCGCATTCGGGGGCGCCGGGCCTGTCCACGCCTGTGACCTCGCGGAGGAGATGGGAATAAGAGATATTGTGGTCCCGCCCCACGCCGGCCTCTTCTCGGCCTACGGCCTACTATCTGGCGAACTCACGCGCACCTTCACGATGCCCGTAATGCGGGCGGACCCGCGACTGGAAGAACTCTTCCTGAGGCTCGAGGAGTCTGCGAGGGATGAGCTTAACTCTGAAGGCTTCACTCGCTTCACCTACGACCGCTTTTTCGAAGGAAGGTATCTGGGTCAGTCCCACGAGCTCCTCCTCCCATTCGACTCTGACTCGTCGATGAAGGCATCTTTCGACTCGAGGCACAGGGCCCTCTATGGCTACACCCTTACCGACAGACTGGAAGTGGTCAACATCAAGGTCAGGGTGGCTGTCAGGAGGAAGTACGTGGGGGCCCTGCGCTCGCGAGGGACCCTCCCTCAAACACGGCCTTCGATACGAGTGGTACGGGTCGGGAAGGAGTCGCGGCAAATCAAGGTGTTCAGACGAGAATCGCTCAGGTCCGGCGACGCCGGGAGAGGTCCCTGCATAATCGAAGAATACGACTCAACCCTCGTCGTCAACCCTTCGTGGAAGTGGTCGTCGGAGGAATACGGCACGAGGCTGACAAGATGAAGCCAGACAATGTGACCCTCCAAATCATCAGCCACTCCCTCCTGTACACCAGCGAGGAAATGGGGCTCGCTCTTCGCAATTCGGCCTACTCGCCCAACATCAACGAGAGGATGGACCACTCCGCAGCTCTGTTCGATCCTGGAGGGCGACTCCTTGCTCAGGCGGAGCACATACCCGTCCACCTCGGCTCCCTTCCATGGGGTCTGAAGAACCTCATCGACTACATGGGTCGAGAAGGGATGGCGCCCGAGGAAGGCTCCATGATCGCGGCCAACGACCCGTACATCACTGGGACTCATCTGAACGACGTGACAGTCGCGGCCCCCATCCACCATGGGGGGAAACTCGTCGCATTTGCCGTCAACAAGGCCCACCACGCAGACGTCGGGGGTAGCGTGCCAGGGAGCATCTCCATGGACGCCCACACTCTGTCTGAAGAGGGCTTCGTCCTGGAACCTTCCGTCCTATGGAGGAAGAATGATTTCGTCGAGTCCATTGTTGATAGGTTCGCAACTGCTTCAAGGACTCCAGTCGAGCGTCGGGGAGACCTCAAGGCTCAGGTGGCTGCCAACATCCTTGGGACGAGGCGGGTCAAAGAACTCATCGACCGGCACGGCCTCGAAACCTTCGAACACGCCGCCGTTCGCTCGTTCGAGCACTCGGAAACTCTGAGCCGTCGGAGGCTTTCTGGTTTCCGCAGGGGGACCTATGAAGCTACGGACATCATAGAAGGACCGCGAGGCGAGGACCTGAAGATCAGAGCGAGGGTGAGGATTTCGAAGTCTGGGATAGTTGTAGACTACTCGGGCACCTCCAAGGAGGTCGACTTCCCCCTTAACGCAGTCTTCGGTGTGACACTATCGGGAGTTTTCTTCGTCCTTCGTTGCCTTCTTGGCGACGACATCCCTGCCAACCACGGCGCCTTTTCGTTCGTGACCGTGCGTGCTCCCCCCGGCACCCTGGTCAGTCCGACCCGTCCCCATCCTGTAGGTGGCGGCAATGTGGAGACAAGTCAACGGAACGCCGACGTAATATTCAGGGCACTATCATCGGCGGCGCGGCTTCGTGTCCCCGCGGCAGCAGGAGGTTCGATGAACAACGTGATGATTGGTGGAGACCAATCGGGGTCCCACTGGGCTTTCTACGAGACAATCGGTGTCGGGCTTGGCGCTGGCGCGACCTGGGACGGGATCGACGGGATACAGGCCAACATGACGAACACCATGAATACCCCGATAGAGGAGATCGAGCGTTCTCTTCCTCTGAGGATTGTCAAGTACGAATTCAGGCCCGACAGCTCGGGCTCAGGGAGATGCCGAGGTGGCTCAGGTCTGGTTCGGGCATACATGACGCTATCAGAGGGGACAATTTTCACGATCCTGGCTGACAGGGAGAAACACTCCCCATGGGGCCTCAGTGGGGGCGGCCCCGGGGGAAGTACCGAAGTCCTGCTTGAACGAAGAGGAAATCGGTCACGGATCCCTTCCAAGTCCACCATGGTTCTAAGGAAGGGCGACGTCATCGAAATCAGGACGGCGGGGGGAGGCGGCTACGGAAACCCGCGGACAAGAGAGAAACCAAAAATCATGCTGGACGTCATTAACGGACTTCTAACTCCAATGAGGGCTGAGCGTGAATACAATCTCAGGACCTCCAAATTCCGGCATGCAAGGTCAGGGGCCAGTTCAATTTGAGACCGATTCTCGGAATCTCGGTCGAGATTGCGATTTTCGCCGGAATCGCGGCCGGTAGTCTTTTGGTCCCTCCGGGCCTTCTCTTCGCCATCTACGTCCTCGTCGCCCAGGGTGCGGGGACCTACCTGGTCCACTGCCCAGCACACTACATCGTGGGACGGATCCTGGGCATAAGTTTCAGGACCATTCGAATCGGGCGAACAACCCTCGCGCGAGTCCTACCGCCTAGGTTGTCAAGTCTGGCTCGGCTTGTCCCAATCCTGACCCTCTCAACAGACAAGGCTTCGCTCGCCAAGGCCTCGAAGGGGAGGGCCGCAGCGATGTACGCATCGGGGACCGTGGCATCGGTTTCTTCGGCTTTTGTCATAGCCGGAGTAGCGACCACCACGGAGGCTTTCCTCCCCGCTGTAATTGCGTGGCTATTTGCAATCGGTTACCTCATG
>DATDGE010000323.1:0-1559 GCA_036522255.1 Nitrososphaerales archaeon
ACATGGTGAGCTTTCTCGACCCAACAAGGAGGCTTTCCTTCGCTTCCACGGCGGAAGCGGATGAACTGGGTCTTCTTGACTCGGTACCGATGGAAGCCAGATACAAATCGTTCCACATCGTCGCTCTAGGCCAAAGCGCAGTCAGCGGGGCGGAAGCCCTACCTGCCCTCATAGGGCTTCTGACGGGGGAGAAACTCATCGAAAGAGCTGCCCGTTCCATTCCATTTGGTTTTCATGCGATTTCTTCCGTTTACAGAGTCCTGTCCAGGCTCCATGATTCGGGGTCCTGCGCTCCCTCTGGGTTGGGCGCCACGGGAACCAAAGGCGCCCCTGGTTTGGGAATACGCCCAAAACAGAATTAATGATGCCGCCCTGATTTCGCACTTACATGACCGAGGAGCCTATGTTGAGCGGGCTTTCGCCGAAGGAGATTCACGCTTATCACTATTCGCCGAACAAACACGTGTTCCTGGGTTCGGTCAAGCTCAGGGACGTGCCCGGAGCTCTGGCAAACGCTTCTGCAGTCGTAGCCGATTTGGGGCTGAATTTGATCGAATCTAACAGCTCAGTGGACTCGTCTACCGGCCTCGCAGAATGGGGATTCTTCGCGGACGCAGTCGATGGACACATCTCGGCGTCGTGGGTCGAAAAAGCCCTCAAAGATACTCCAGACGTGCTCGACTGCAAGGTCAAAGGGGCCGAAGGAAGGGTAATGGTCGATACGCTGCACTACCCTTTGATGCTCAGCATCGGCGCACCGGCGATTCTTAGGAGGAAAGAGGTGTTCGCAAACATGCTCAAGTTCGTGGTCGAGACCTTTGGCTCGGGAGGGAAGGCCCTTGCCTATTAGCTGGGCAGAGCTGCAGGCGAGAAGGACGGTTTAGATCTGATTAATGAGATCGGCGAGGAGAGAATCCTCGAGAATCTCCCTGAACTTGTAAACCTGTACGTTGCGCAGGGATGGGGGATCCCCGAACTCATCGACCTTTCACTTGCTCCACTAAAGGCCACTATCCGTCTTGACGACAGCTTTGAGTGCAAGCCAAGGAACAGCATGGTCCCCGCAAGCAACTTCATCAGGGGCCATCTGGCGGGGCTTGGGAAGGCCTTCTTCGACAAAGAGGTCGAATGCATTGAAAGGAAGTGCGTTGCCAGGGGAGACGAGTACTGTGAATTCGAAGCCGTCGAAACCTTCCACCAGCGATAAGCGGCGTTTTGGCCCACGACCGGCCGATAGTTCACCAGAACTTCACCCATTGGCTTGCGCAAATTCACCCTCTTCACTATAATCGGAATTCCCCGCATCACGCATCATGCGCGCCGAAGCACTTGAAAAACTGGTCAACAGGCCAGTAAAGGACACCTACGGAAGGTATGTCGGTTTTGTAGTCGGATTCTCCGTCGACACCTCCGGGGGTCTGAAGTCTGTCGGGTTGGACCAGGGGAACGGCGAGTTCACCGAATATCCGAATGAGAGGGTGGTCTCGACCGCGGACGGGTTCGTTGTCATCCCAGAATGGAAGGTGGCGATCGAGTCCATCGGTAAGGACGTCGAAGGA
>DATDGE010000324.1:0-3746 GCA_036522255.1 Nitrososphaerales archaeon
AAGGCGACCAAGGGTGTCAGAAAGCCGATGGCCAGAAAGAAACCCCCAAAGAGTTCGAGAGTTCCTATTAGCGGCCCTAGGAGCTTTGGTAGACCCATGCTCCCAAGCCACCCCATCGTCTTGGTCCTGCCTGAAGTGAGCTTCGGGTAACCGTGGGTGGCGAGAAGGGGGCCGAAGAACAACCTCAAAACGAAAATGCCGACATCCCCGAAAGTGGCTATGGCTCCAAGAACCAAGTGTTTCCCAGCATGACTGACCCTCTGAAAAGTATTTCCGCGATGCACTATCTAGCTTGCAAGGTCCGAGACGGAGGGCGGCGTTTCATCGCGCTGGAAGTGGCTAAGCTGATGCAGATTTCGAAGTTAGCAAGATTGCGGCAGCTAGTGGACTAGAACCGTAAATTTTGTCCCTGCTAAGTGCCCGGCTAGATGGTTACGCTGAACGAGAAGGTCTGCGAAACGGGGTGGTTGCTTGTGGTCACGGTGAAGACGAACACAGCATAGGTGCCGGACGGAGGCGGTGACGCCAAGGGGGCGAACGTAGTGCCGGTCGCTGCCGTGGCGAGCGTCAACCCGCCTGTGGTGACTTCCACGGTTTGAAATGCGGAACTCTTCCAAACAGCGAAGACCACTAGGTCGAGGGACGATGGCGAAACGTTGGTAAGATTTACCTTGACGACGTTATAGCCCCCTAGGGTTCCATAGGATGCATTGGTGAGTAAGACGGGCGAACCGAGGGGCACACACTGGTAATACGAAGCTTGCGCTCGTGACCATACATGAGACGAGAAGGATCATCAGGGCCAGCCCGAGGATGTGATTCAAAGTCAGAAGCGGAGTTTAGTGGTGATTGTTCGATATACGTCGTTCGTTGGAAGGTTCGTACAGAGAAATGTTCGAAATTGTTTCGGTGGGCCTACTCGCTTCAAACGAACGTCACGCCCTTCGCGCCCTGAGGCCCTTTGTCCGCCCTGCAGCGGAGCTTCCATACCCGCAGCATGGGTGAAACAATCGGGGCCCTAGTAAGGAAGAGAAGAAGGGACGTCCTAAATGCCATAGCAGGGACTAACCGAGTAAAGACGCGGAAGTTCGCAGAGAAAGACCGCCTTGAAAATCGTAGTTGACTCATGGGTCTGGGTCGAAACCATCTGCCTCTCTGAATGAATTCAGAGGTAGAGACCGAGCCGTTCGCTTGTCAGCTGACCGATGAGAGCGACGTTATGTTACTGGAGCCGGTTGATTCTTCGGGGTCATCGTCTTACGCGCTGCTGAGTAATCCGCCATAAACATCGAGTGTAGCGACGCCCGCCGCCAAAGGTGAATCGGCTTTGATTTCGGCCGCACTGAGTAGAAAGTCTGCCTTGGGGATATTCGTAGTCATTGTTTTGACTAGTTGTCCGTCGATGTAGAAATCGACCTGCTGTCCAGGAACCACAATGACTATTTTGAACATGTGGGGGGCGGTTGAGTTCCAAGCCACCAAGGCGAAACTCTTGACCCCGTTCGTTATCACTGCTACTTCTTGGACGCCGCCTTTCATCTCAAATTCTATCGCGTTTGTTCCTCCCGGAGAATTCTCGAGCACCATCGGCCAGATCGTATGGTACTTGTCGATTGCGATATGGTTGGCCACCGCGCTCCATGAAACGGAATTGCCCGGAATGGTGGCGTTGAATGAGTTGGAAGCAAGCGCGGCCTCGACGCCGCTATTTGCGTCCGTCTCCGTCAGGCGTAAGTAAGTCAATCCATCTTTTCTCTCGCCGTAGGAGGCGAGCGCGGTTCCCCAGGTTCGTAACACAATCGAGGGATAGCCTTGTCGGAAGGCGCCAACGGTGTCCAATTCGCCCTGAAGCGAGCTAATGTTTGCTTGGAGTCGTGAAAGTTGGGATTTCAGCCTGGCGTTTTCCTGCTGGAGTTGACTGCTTACGGTATAGGTATAGTACGCGATTCCTCCGACTGCGAGGACAACCACCAGCACCATCCCTAGGACGGCCCGGGATTTGGTGGCTGTGGTTGCCAAGGCTCACACGGTCATTGCGTGTTTCGTCTGGTTATTCTAAAGGTATCTACCACTAACGGAATATACCTAGCCTCCAGCAGGTAGAATCCTGTGTTTTCTCCATTGCCGCTGCTCCTCGGCGCGGCTTCAGTCGGGATTCTCCACATGTCGGCCCCAGACCACTGGGCGACGCTGATTATACTGGGACGCGTCTCAAGATGGAATCGGACGCGTCTGTTGGGGGTGGGTGTTATGACTGCCCTGGGGCATGTGGCCCTCTCTGTTTTGCTTGGATTCGTCATTGTAGAAGTGGGGATTGTTATCTCGCAGCAGGCCTCTGTCTACATCACTGAGGGAACCGGGGTGATAATGGTCGTGGGCGGATTGATTTACGGAACGAAAGAATTGGTGTCCAACAAGATCGAAGACTACGAAAGGGAGGTCCTTGAGGGAGTCTCAAGGAGGGAAGGGAACCTCGGAAAGCGTTTCCGCTATTTTGCAGTCTTGGGGGCGGCGCTTTCGCCCGACCTCAGCATTCTGCCAATCTTCCTGCTGGCGGCGCCCATTGGCCTAGCTTTTGCTCTTGACACCGCGGTAGTGTTCGGCGTCGCTTCTGTTCTTGCTCTGCTGGTATTCTTACTCCTAGGGTCTGCTGGGTTGGCTAAGGCCTTCGAGAGAATCCCGCCCAAGTATAATGATTCGTTGGTCGGTTTTGTTATTGCCGTCGTCGGGCTTTACATACTTCTAGCGGGTTGAGGGCCCTTGCGTCGGGCCTATCTTTCAGCTATCTGAGTCGGTCTCAGGTACACTCTTCGGTATACCCAGGAGTTCCCGAACCTCTCGCGCTTGATGAACTGTTTGTCGGCCAGGCGGGCGAGGTAGGTGGAGATCGTGCTGAGCTTGACGGGCTGGCTATACTTGTCTTCGAATTCCCGGGCCACGTCGGACGACGAGAAGTCGCCTGCTGCAAACGATGTTTCCAAGAGCGTCTGCACTTTGCCGAAGAATGTCCCTTCGTCAGGAGCGTGAGGAGTGTGCTCCAGTGACTGGTCCATGAGCTCGAGCGCGTCCATTGTCTTCATGAGATCGTTGCGGGAGACCGGCCCCTCCACTATGTGGAAGCTCCTACGTCCACGTTCGTCCTCCAACTCGAACTTTACGCGCTTCAGCAAGTCAACTACTGTCTCCAAGCTGCCGGCGACCCCCAAAAAAGTGGTAAAGGTGTGAACTTGTGAACAAGTCTGTGAGTTTGTTTGACGCCGTATTGATAGCGCCCAGCACGTTCACTGGGGTTCACTCGGGGTCGTCTTAGGAGGGGCGTATAGTGGCTCCAATGGAAACAAAGGGGTCGGAACTGGGTGTTTTGACGCTTTTGGGGCCGGAGTGGTTCCAGTGGAAATAGTGGGGTCTCCCTCTGAGCTGAACTGGGTGCATGTTCACTTACCTTCACAGTCGAACCCCCACCCCAGGCCTTCCACTGGAACCTGTTTCCTCTTCAGATCCCGCACACCGTGAACGTTTCTCCAACAATCTGTTATCCAGTTTAGACCCCAAGGCATATCCAATCCAAACCGCCAACCAAGAACGGACTTCTTTACTTACGTAAAATTACCTCTAACTCTAAGCCTTCTTTGGAGTGGAAGAACCGGAAAGCTAGGGGTGGGGGAGTGGATAACACCCATGGGATCCTTGAACGGGTTCGACATGTTGAAGGGAATTGCTTCTGCTGACCTTCAACCAATCACCTT
>DATDGE010000325.1:0-2482 GCA_036522255.1 Nitrososphaerales archaeon
AACAAAGATAGTAACAAGCGGGATATTATTTCCTCGCCCTTGAAGTCGCGTGGGGGCTCCCGCTTCCCGATTTTCTGCTTCATTAGGTCGGCCAGGTTTGCCATGTTTTCGTAGGAGTAACCCAGTGCGGCAGCGTTCCTCTCCTGCTCGGCGTGGTTCTTTATCGGAATGGCAATAATCGGGGTCCCGGCGCTCGCGGCTTCGTCCATGGTACTCTTCCCGGCGGTCGACACGACAAGGTCCGCGGCTGAAATGAGATTCTGGTTGTCGTCAACCACACCCAGGTCGAAGACTTTCGAATCTGTGACCCTCGGCCCCCTGTTCCCTGAGACCGCCAGGAACGCCCCTGGGATTGCATCACTCTGGATTACACCCATCGTCTCTCGCATCAGATAATCCCCTATCCCACTCCCGCTCATGCTGAACAATACCATCTTTCCCTCAGGCAGGCCGTACTTCTTCCGGGTATCGTCGGGAGACATGGTCGGGGCCCTGACAACTGCGCCTGTGTGCTTGGTGTTCCCCGAATCCTC
Organism: Nitrososphaerales archaeon; assembly: GCA_036522255.1. Lineage (GTDB taxonomy): Archaea > Thermoproteota > Nitrososphaeria > Nitrososphaerales > Gagatemarchaeaceae > UBA183. The sequence goes on from DATDGE010000325.1 coordinate 534, forward strand.
CCCGAACTCGGGTATGATCAGAAGGTCGACCGAACCTTGGAGCCTCTTGTACCACCTTTCGACCCTTGCCTCGATTTTTCGTGAAAGCCAGGTGCGGCCGAATCCCAGCATCAGCTCATCTGAGATGAACACCCGCTTGGTTCCATTCTTTTCGGCCACCTCCATTCCCGAGAATTCCTCGTCCCCAACTACGAGGTCGGGCCTGAAGGAATCGAACAGGCGCTCGGTTCTCCTGACCGTCCGTCTCAGGGCAAGCCAGGAACGGACGTACCAGAGTGCGGACCATTTCATTTCTCCGTTAACCACCGTGGGGACCGGGTCGTCAACGATGTCCTCGACCGGTATTCCTTGTCCCCGAATGAACTCCGCGGCCTTCCCACCCGAGAAGAGCTTGACATCGACCCCCTCCTTCTTCAAACGTTCCGACAGGACCAGGCTTCGAGTTGCGTGCCCGAGCCCGATGGGGCTGATTCCGTATAGGACCTTGCGCACATGAAGCAGGACCTCCAGTGCATATTTAACGCGACGAGGGTAGGCGTGGCAGTTTGCCTTTGTCCCCCGTCATGATGCAAGAAAGGGGCGCGACCTGATGCTTACTCTTGTTGTTGCAGTCATCGAATTCTTCGTTGTTGTGGGCGTCGCTTTGGCGGCAGTCCTCCTGGGCACCATCGATGCCAGAGGTTTTCTGGCCAGCGTGGCAGTAGGCTTCGCAATAGTCTACGGCGGGGGCCTCCAGTGGTTCGTCATCGTCGCGGTGTTCTTCATCCTCGGGGTTGGGTTCACCCTGTACAAGTACGGTTACAAGAAGAAGATCGGGGGCGCCCAGGAAAAAGGCGGAGCGAGAAACTGGCCCAACATATTGGCCAACGGAGGGTTCGCCTCCCTGGTGGCTGTCGGGAATTTCATAGGACCAAGCGCTCTGCTCGCCGCCATGTTTCTCGGCGCGATCTCCGCTTCCGCCGCAGACACCGCGGCGACTGAGCTGGGCCTGCTCAGCCACAGTCGCCCCAGGTTGATCACCCACCCCTCAAGAGGCGTCCCTCCTGGCACATCGGGAGGAGTGTCGGTGCTGGGTTTCGTCGGCGCCACGTTTGCTTCACTGATTATTGGAGCGATGGCGGTCTTGCTTGGAATATTAGCCAATCCGTTCGTCCTGATCCCCGTCTGTCTTATCGGCGGTTTCTTTGGCGCCCTGGCAGACAGCCTGGTCGGAGCGGCGGTACAGAGGAGGGGGGTCTGCGTCATTTGCCTAAAGCCCACGGAGGCCATGAGGCACTGTGGAGAGCCGACGAGGCTCACGGGAGGGCTTCCGCTGATTGAGAACAACGTCGTCAACGTCTTTTCTACGCTGGCCGGGGGTGCCGCTTCTGCAGGATTATTGCTGGCGATTTCCTTTACGTTCTAGGAAACTTTGTGAGGCCCTTTACCTTCTCGGCGAGGGCCGAGATGGCCACTCTCTCTTGCCCCCTGGTATCCCTGTCCCTTAGGGTCACCGTCTTGTCCTTCGGGGTGTCGTAGTCAAGGGTAATGCAGAAAGGGATGCCGGCTTCATCCGCCCTTGCATATCTTCTCCCAATGGACCCCGATTCGTCGTAGAAGACGTCGAATTCGTTTTGCAGGTCCCTGAACACTTCCATTGCTGCCTCCTGCAGCCCGTCCTTGTTGACCAGCGGGAAGACGCAGGCCTTGATCGGGGCGAGATAAGGTCTGAGTGCCATCGTTCTTCTGTCTCCCTCCCCCTTAATTGAAGACTCGATCAGTGCGTATAGGCTCCTGTCCACGCCCATTGACAGCTCGAAACCGTGGGGGAGCACCTTCTCCTCACCGTCGAGTACCGTGAAATCCGTCCCACTGACCTTGGCGTGCCTCCCAAGGTCGTAATCTCCCCTATAGTTGCAGGCCACGAGCTCCACCCATCCAATGGAGAGGCTTACCTCCAGGTCGAAGGC
>DATDGE010000326.1:0-3458 GCA_036522255.1 Nitrososphaerales archaeon
GCCTTCCTTATCGTCTCAACCACATAATTCTTCTTCATCGACAACTACTCCGCCACCTCCTCGATTTCAGTGGTCATTGGCTCCCCTCCGAAGAACTTCTTGGTCAACGCCTCCCTCTGCATCGCGTAGACCTGCTTGCCCTTCTCGATGGCGAGCTCGAACGCCTTCTTGAACTGGTCTCGGGTGTAGATCCCGTCTACCTGCAAGAGTGACACCAATCCCAGGTTGGGCATGATGGCGACCGGCATGTCCCCGCTACCCTCTTTGTCCTCGGTGTCGTCGAGGTCGGCGACCACGTGGTCCTCGATTATGCCGCACGAGCATCCGACCACAAGGTCTCTCATGTTGATCCCCGCATCGGCAAGAGCTAGAGACGCTGCTGTGATCCCCGCGACCCTGGACCCGCCGTCAGACTGCAGGACCTCGACCCAGACTTCGATGGCCGTCCTTGGATAGTCTTCGACGATCACTGCCGGCACTAGAGCCTCCCTGATCACCTTCGAAATCTCGATCTCCCTCCTCGACGGGGCGGGGTTCTTCCTTTCGTCCACGGAGAACGGTGCCATGTGATACCTGCACCTCAGCAGGGCCCTGTCGGATAGGACCTGGTGCTTCGGGTGTACTTCCTTGGGCCCGTACACCGCCGCCATTATCTTGTTCTTCCCCCATTCGATGTAGGCCGACCCGTCGGCGTTCTTCATAAGACCGACCTGCAGGCTGATGGGCCTGAGCTCGTCCCACTTCCTCCCGTCGAGCCTCTTGCCCTTGTCGTCGATCAGTTTCTTTTTCTTATTTTCCAACTTCAGTCCCTCCAAGATGTGCTTCGACCTTGGCCATCAGGTCTGCCGAGTAGGCCTCCTCATCGACCATCTTGATTGCCTTGGCAGTCTTGACAATGCCTTCAGGGGGCCCGTTCACGACGACCACGCCGTTCTGCCCGACCCTGATGTCGCAACCAGTTTTTTCGCTTATCATGTTTATCATCGCACCTCTCCTTCCGATTAATCGCGGCACCTTTGTTGGTGATATCTTAATGATTTCTCCCGATTCTATCTTCCCATAACCGTGCCCCCTGATGCTCAGCTGGGGGTCCCTCGACCTCTCGAAGGATTCTATCCTGGCCCCGATCATGTCCCCGAGCGCGAACTTGCTCGAAAGGTCGTGGGTCGCCGGAGAGAACTCTCTCCCGAATACGAAGGAGGCGGGGAGGAAACCGTCGAAGCATGAGTTGATGTCAACAACCCAGCCGAAGCCGTTGATGTCCGCCACTTTGCCTATCACTTCATCCTCAGCCCTGGGGAGGTATGGGCCAGAGAGTGGGTTGAGCTTCAGGCCGTCTGTCCCAACTTCCGCCAAACCAACCCTGAGCGCAATGTATTCGTCTCCCCTCTTCTCGATATTGCTCCCGTACTGGTAGGCCCCCTTCGCAATGACGTCCCCCGGTATCACCTGCTTCCTTTGTACCATTGGCAATCTCTATTTCACCACTGTAACCTGCGCCGCTCCCTTCGTCGTGGAGCCGAGGCGGTCCAGCAGGCCGGGCTGTCCCCCGGCGGGTATTTCTACTATTGCGGAAAGAGTCCCGTCCGCAAGCCAGTCCTCCTTCAGAATCTCCCCGTAGTTCTTCAGGACACCTATGGCCTGGCCCGAGTATTGGGCCGCTACCCTGACCAGGAGCTTGATCTTCTCCGATTTCATAGGTAGGATAGTCCTCAGACTCTCCACAATGGTCTTCATCTGCTCATTGGGGTCCTGAAACGGGTCCACCGTCACGCGTGCCTCCTGCATCGCCTGGTCGATTCTAGTAGGTGGGTGTGGCAGAAGTGTCCTAGGATCGACAAAATTCTTGGAGATCGCAGCTATGATCGCCCTCCGCTTCTCTTCCGTCAACCTCTTCCTCTGTTCCTGGGTCAGGTTGAGCTCTCCTCGTCTCAGGACCTCCTGTGCCGCCTTGAAGTGGTCGTCGGTCCCGAAGTGTAATCTCAGCTTTTCACTGCTTGCCCGCAGCCCCTTGCGAGAGTCCGAGTACACCTCGTCCACAGCGATGACGGCCGAAGGCTCGACGTTCCTCCCCTGCTTGAAGGCAAGTGCAGAATCAGGGTTGACTAGAATCTCATAGTGCTCTCCCTCGATGGTAATACGAACCGTGGTGAATCTTGATGACTCGTTGGTCCTGGGCTTGAACTCTCCTCCCCCGTGTCCGAACGACCCGCTCATGGCGTCCGACGCTACTTAGGAGCTCTTTGCTGGCGGTTTGTCAGACCTGGTCTTGGCAGCGGACGCGCCCTTGCTTATCTCCTGGTCTCCGAGGCGTCTCCACCTTTTGGTCTCGGTTTCAACTACCGCGACTTTGATGTGGGCCGTCCCCGTCTTGTCCTCGCTCACCAAGTATATGCATTCGATGGCCAGAGTCACTGCAGCGTCGAGGGAAAGGTCTGCGACATAGTTCTTTTCCAGGTAGTCATTGACCTGGTCGCTACCTTGTCCTATTGCGATGCCGGCGAATCCAGAATAGGTCCCAGTCGGGTCGGCCAAGAATACTACCGGGCCCGATCCTTCGTCGACCCCAGCGATTATCAGTGAAACTCCGAAGGGCCTGACGCCGGCGTACTGAGTGTATTGCTGGTTCATGTCAGCAATCTTCTTCGCTATGGCCTCGATGTCGACTGGCTCGTCATAGATCAGCCTGTTGCTCTGGGCAAGGACCCTTGCGGTGTCGACCTGTATCCTGGCGTCAGGGATGTAACCTGCCCCGACCGCCCCGACATGGTCGTCAATCTGGAACATCTTGATCACTGAGTCCCCGCTTTGGAGCTTCCTTCCTTTCTCTTCAACGGCCAGCACAATCCCGTCCTTGGTACGAATGCCGACCGCCAGGCTCCCTCTCCTCACAGTCTCGAGCGCGTACTCGACCTGGTACAACCTGCCGTCGGGCGAGAAGATCGTTATCGCCCTGTCGTAACCTGCCGATGGTGCAAACATTTTCTTTTTCCTAGCTCCTTTCGCCCAACGAATTCCGAGCCCTTTTAAACTGTTCTGAGAACTCGGGCCAAATCCCCGAAAGTTCTTATCGCGAAACTTCGCCCTGCCGGAACATTGGTCAGGGTCCTCGCTGTCAACAACTACCCGACGCCCGAGCGCTTTGAACGGCTCAGGCAATGCATCGAAGCAAACGGCGCCGAGGTCACGTCAGTCGATTGGGACGGACTCTCGCCCGGAATTTTCGACTCCTTTGATGGCGTGGTGCTGAGCGGCTCGCCTGATATGATGTCGGAAGAGAGGACGAGAGCAAAGTTCGCACGTGAGTCGGAAGCGATCCTCGGATCCGAGGTCCCAGTCCTGGGCGTCTGCTTCGGGCATCAGATGATGGCTCGAACTTTCGGGGCGGAGGTGGTCAAGGATCGAAAGCACGTCCTTGAGATGGTCGAAACGAAAGTACTGGCCGAGGACCCGATCTT
>DATDGE010000327.1:0-2252 GCA_036522255.1 Nitrososphaerales archaeon
CGATGTCTCGACTCTCCTCTTTCTGGTCCCCTTCGTCGCGAGCGGAGTCTATGGACATGTGCTCTGGGTCCAGTCTGGGATTTCGCCCTTCCTTCCTACCAGCGTCTATCTGACTGTGACCAGAGACCCGGTTCTCTTCATCGTAGGCTCCCTTTCGATCATGCTCGGGGTGATGATAGAAGTGAACTCCGCTGACCCTTCCGTCCGGCAGGCTAAGCTTGCTTCCCTGGGCAACTACCTCCAATCGATGGCAATCGCAAGCCTTGTACTCGTTATCATTTCCGCGTTTTACGCCAACGGCTTCCTCGACCTGTCGGGGGCCGCGACCGACTTCATCGTTGGAAGGTACGCCCTTGTCTTCCCGGCGATGCTCGTCCTCCTCAGCTACCTCCTCACCGCCCGATTCAGGTGGTCTTCGCTCAAGAATCGCAAGGTCCTTGCAGTGATCTCTCTGCTATTGGTCCCTGCCTCAATCTATGAACTCGGAAAGCGCCAACCAACGCTGGGCCTCGGTGGGGCATTCGTCCTTCTCATAATAGGGGTCGCACTGTTCGTGATTCCGGAGAGAAAGAAGCCTCTGGCAAATGCGCAATAATGTGACGTCGACCTTGGGGTAGCCGCGGGAGAGGACCATTGGACCCAATTCTGATCACGTTCGTGACGATCGCCGCCGCCCTTTTCGTCACCGAGCTCACCGACAAGGATGCACTCCTGATTCTATCAGTCGCCACCAGAGTCAGAGCTTCAGTCGTCTTTGTGGCGGGCGCGACCGCATTCATAATTGACACTGCGGTCATCGTGTTCCTAGGCGGGCTCTTGCTGACCGTCGTACCTATCTTCTGGGTCCGCATTGCGGGGGGCGCTGCGATGCTGGCCTATGGTGTGTGGGAGGCCAGAGGCCTCGTGGGTAAGGGAACGGTGGACAGGGAGGAGTCGAGGGTCAAGAAGTCGGGGAGCAGCTGGAAGGTCTTTCTTACCTTGCTTGGGTCGCTGATAGCCCTGGACCTAGCCGGCGACGCCACTGAGATATTGACGATAGTCTTCGTCGCCCAATACAGCAACGCCCTTCTCGTTTTCTTGGCAGGGTCGTCGGGGCTTGTCGCCGCGACCGCAGTCGAAACAGCATTGGGGAACAGGCTTGGAAAGGTCCTGACACCTAGAAGGATCCGCTTCGGGTCGATGCTGGTCTTCCTGGCCCTGGGCGTTGCGATAATCTTCTCTACCTATTTCCCTTGACCCCAGAAATCTCACCTTCGGGGGCACGTTCATAAAGCGCATTTCATGGTCCCAAACCCAAGCATGTCGAACATCAGCCAGGAGGGAATGACCGCCAAGAAGTCGCAAGACTTCGACTCCTGGTATACACAGGTCATCCTGAAGTCCGAAATCGCCGACTACAGCCCTGTCTCCGGGTGCATGGTCTTCAGGCCCTCCGGCTACGCAATCTGGGAGAACATCCAAAGGGTCACAGACATGGAGTTCAAGAAGGCAGGGATAAGCAACACCTACTTTCCTATCTTCATCCCTGAGCGTCTCCTGAAGAAGGAGGCTGAGCACGTAAAGGGCTTCGCACCCGAGGTCGCATGGGTCACAGAGGCAGGCAACTCGAAGCTTGATGAAAGGCTCGCCATAAGGCCCACTTCGGAGACGCTGATGTACGATGTGGCATCCCGCTGGGTCAGGTCCTGGCGAGACCTACCCCTAAAGCTGAACCAGTGGAACAACGTCGTGAGATGGGAGTTCAAACATCCTACGCCTTTCCTCAGGTCCAGAGAGTTCCTCTGGAACGAGGGGCACACAATGTACGGAACCAAGGCCGAAGCAGACGCCGAAAGGGACGAGATCCTCGGGATCTACAAGCAAATCACCGAAGAGTGTATGGCTCTGCCCGGTTACATGGGGAAGAAGACCCCATCGGAGACATTCGCAGGAGCAGAGGCAACGTACAGCATCGAGCACCTCCTCCCAGATGGCAAGGCGATACAGGGCCCAGACTGGCACTCTGATGGTCAGAATTTCTCGAAAGCGTTCGACATAGTCTTCGTCGACAAGGAAGGCAACAAGCAGTTCGTCTGGCAGAACACTTGGGCGCTCACGACAAGGGAAATCGGAGTCATGCTGGCCGTACACAGCGACGATAAGGGGGCGGTGGTCCCTCCAAGATTGGCTGCTGTTCAGGTAGTCTTGGTCCCCATCCTCAACGACGAGAACAAACAGGCTGTCCTGGGCGAAGCGAAGAAACTCATGGACAA
>DATDGE010000328.1:0-1586 GCA_036522255.1 Nitrososphaerales archaeon
GTTGAATTCCTGAGCGAACCAGGAACCACAGGGCTGTTGCGCCAAGAAACATCAGATTGCGCCCCGCAGGCAAACAATTCGAGTAAAATCTAACCGCCTCCCCAGGCCTACTACTGTTGAGCGAGAAAAGTACAAGTAATAGTCAGGCCCTTGGGGGGGGATTCGGCAGACCAGCCTCTATACGAGGTGCGTCCGCTGAATCCCGGGTTAGATCAACGGCGGCGCTGACGGCGCCGCACGCCCGCGACCGACATCGGCGACAACGGCCTGCCGACAGGATCGATGAACAGCGAGCACGGCCCCGCACTGGCCGGTAGCGTCCCGTCAAGGATATCGACCTTATAGGTGAGGGTATCTCCGTTAAGTTTTGGATCGCTGATGGTCATCGTCACTTCTTCAGGGGTAACGTCTCCATCCTCCAGGAAGGTCACCACCGCGTTGGGAGGATCGGTGGCAAAGCTATCTTCGCCATCGCCCCACTGGTCGACGAACTTCTTGGAGTGCAAGTGGCCAACGACTCGTTTGGGCCGATCGGAAAAGAAGAGGGTCGAGTGTGCCAGCCCGTTAAACGTCACGGTGCCGTCGCCACTCGTCAGTCCGCGAGCACTCTGCACAAACAGAGCCTCAATTTGATCGACTTGCGGATCGGTATTTTCGCTCATAAGATTCATTCCTTTCATAGAGAAATCTCGTATACATACACCAGTAGAGAAAAGCTCGGTCTTCTTGCTCAGGAGTCCGTCTCGTTCGTGACGTCCTTGGGCCAGTTGCGCCTGAAACCTGCTTCTTCATTACGAAACCGAGCAGCTGATACTCCCCTGAATAAATCCAGGGGGTTCTGATGTCGTTGCACCTCTCTACACTTGTTCGGAAAGGAGTCTTAATGCAGACCAGCAGAACTTTGAGCCGACGCGCTCTGGCCCTCATACAAATCTGGGCTTCGGAGGCTTGCGCCTCTTCTTTCGCGCGTTCTACGTTCTCTCTCTCACGGCTCACGCCCATATCCAGGCGTTATCGGGCTTACACCCGACTGAGAGAGCGGGAGAGGTTCTCCTGCCCTGGGGGTTTGATGCCTTACGGTCTTAGGGAGCCTTGTTGGAACAAGTGTACCATGGCCGAGTCTATTTGTCAAGTCGATGGGCGCGGGAAGCGGGTGTACCCCACCAATCACGCCCCGAAAGGAAGAGCCATTCATCCCCTGCTTGAAAGACGGGGGCTTTCTGGCTCGCTTAGGTAAGGAGGTGTCCCATGGCGGACAAAAGTCGTATCGAATGGACGGATGCAAGCTGGAACCCCATCACAGGCTGCACGGAAGTGAGCCCAGGGTGTGACAGGTGCTATGCCAGGACCTTCGCTGAGCGCGTTCGCGGTGTGCCAGGCCATCACTTTGAGCAAGGATTTGACCTCAAACGCTGGCCCGATCGCCTGGATCGGCCACTCGGCTGGAAGCAGCCAAGGCGCATCTTTGTCAATTCTGTCAGCGACCTGTTTCACAAAGATATTCCAACGGACTTCATTGTTGCCGTGTTTGACACCATGCGCCGGACACATCAGCATACCTACCAGGTGCTGACCAAGCGTCCCAG
>DATDGE010000329.1:0-3786 GCA_036522255.1 Nitrososphaerales archaeon
TCGGATCAACACATTTCTGCCATCGTCATCGAGCAGCTCTACGGCCGGAACTTCGGCCCTTAGCCTTGAATACTCTGCATCAGTCAATTTGAGGCCCTTCATCTTTCCGATGCTTGCATGCCAGTCAGCATTTGTCCCGTCAAATGAAAAGAAAAGCGACGTGGGGCCCGCCTCGAAGTAGACCTTGGCGTAGCGTATCCTCTTTGGAAACCGATGCGCGAGGATGACCTTCATCGTTTTTCACGGCGACGAACATTCTAATTAGGATTGCTTCGAATAGTTTCACCGAAGGGCCCCTCCCCTTTGGATTCTTCTTTCCAAAGCTTAAACTCCCAACCATCCTTGGACGCTCGTTGTCAGCGATCGAAGACGTCAGCGTAGAGTCCCGGACGATCGCCGAAGTCCGGGCCTCAACACGGTTCCTTCTAGAATCATTCAAGGCCAAAATGGCTGACCTGAAGCAGTGCGGGCCGGACATCAAAGGACTGCTACGATTCGGGGTCAACATCGCGGAGGCCTCTGCGACTGCAAGAGAGTTCTTCGGTTCCGACGAGGTAGGCTACATGGCCATCGATGGAACGGATTCCTTTGAACAGCAGCTTGACCTCATTATTTTCTACGTCGGGGCCTTCGCATACGGGGGGAAGGTGAAGTTTTCCCAGAACGGGGTCGAAGTGGGAGCCCCAAAGGCGGTGCCGGAGAACCTTTCCGTATCTGCTGCGATCCCTCTGTCCGAAGAGGACGCCGCCCAGGTCTTCGGTCAAAAGCGGGAGTCGGGGGTCGAAGTCGAATCCGAGCGCCTCCCAATGGCCCTGATGCACCTCGCCGAGTACTACTTGGCCTACAAGGGGGTCGACCGCCCCGACGGACCTAGGCTCCTCCTTCTTGACAGGACTCTCGCCGGAGATGTTGCTCACCTGGTATGGAGCACCCGCGACCTTGTCAGAAGCAAGCTATGCGTCCTGGAAGGAATCAGGACTCCGGCGGGGAAGGTCACAGCTTTCGACCTGGAGCTTGCAAGGATGCTCTTGCCTAACCGCGAGTTACATCAGCCGGCTCCCAGAAGCCAGCTCCTGAAGTTCGCCGCAATAATGCAGCTCTTCGATGGAGAAGCGCTCACTGTGGAGGAACTGATCTCAAGAACCGGTGCCGACCCTGGCTGGCGCACCAGGCTTGAAGATGACCTGAGGAAGTTGGATGAGCAATTCAATGTCTTCGAAACCGTCTCCCCTTCCTTCAAGATTGGGGCAGAAGTCGCAGGCTATTGGGATCGCGTCTTGGCGGCCGCCATGGGCGTATGTCATCACATCTTCAACCCCAGTGGAGGACATCCTCTGCGCGTGGCCAAAGACCGCGGGGAGGTCTGGGTCACCGCCGACGACCTCGACTTCCTGGTCCTCGTCTTCATCCGAGCCCTCACGCGGAAGGCATGGTCAGACAGAATCCTGCCGCTGGGCTTCATCAAAGACACGAACGCCTTCGAATTCGTCAAGGCTGCTGTCCCACTCCTTGTCAACTCTCGTCTGATGAAGTCCCCTCGAGGATTTCCCAACTTCAACAGCGACAAGATGCTTCTGCAGACAAACAGCGTGGCCAACTCTGACGAAACCCCGACACCATGGCACACGGCCGAGATCGACGCCGCCTTCAGGACCATGGCGCCCGTCGAGGACCCCGGGCTCGGCAAAGGGGAGGCTCGGGTCAACGGTGCTTTCGAAAACGTGATCTATCCTGAGAGGGTATACCTGAAGACCTACATCCAGCTCTGGAGTAGTGCGACCACCCCGAGCGTCAGGAGCCACGTCTTCACTTTCGACAGGCCGGTCTACCCCGGCTTCGACCACTGGGACGAGATCCTGCTTTACAACAAAGACGGACCTGTCGACGGAAAGATCAGTCCTGTACTCCACTACGAGCGAGGCTCGCCCCTCACCAACATGTGCATGGCAGTATTGACTGAGATGGGGAAAGAAGTGATTCCGGAGGCCCTCGGCCACAATTACCCCCTCTTCCTGGCCGACAAGAAGGCCAAGTCAATCCTCGAGGAGACCAAACAGGCCTACCTTGGGGCAGTGGCCATCGAGATGGCGAAGTCCGACCTCGACCAGCAAATCCTATTCTCCAGGAAGTTCAGAGATTACCGCAGCCAGATTGAGGGGAAGAGGAAGGCATGACCCCGATCCCCTTCGATGACATTGATGGCGAATTCCATGCCCGGCTCAGGGAAATCTCGACGACGACCCGCTCCACGGTCGACAACTCGACAGTCACGTTCAGGACCGCGCGCATCGAATGCGAGTACACTCCGCGGGTGATCAAGAGGCTTGCCATGGGCCAGCTTGTCGCGATCCCCAACATCCAGGCGTTGGGGACAAACAACTCCTACTCGCTGTACGAGATAGCAGACGTCTACCCGATGCACTACTCGATGCTCACCTTGGACAAGTCCCAGCCCGCTGCAATCCGCAATGAGTTCATGGACCTGATCCAGAAAGAATGGGAGAAGGGTTCCAAGAGCACGTGGATCGAGATCGTCGCGGCTCCAATAAGCTATGTGATGAAGGCTGGAGATGACGGCGTGACCTTCGAACGGAAGGGCATGGCCCCGTTGACCGGGAGTCCGGTGAAGCTTCTCAGCAAGGACTCCATCCAACAACTCATCTGCTTCTCCCCGCCCAAGGGAGACGCAAACGATTACTCCCTGGGCTATCTTCTTGGTTTCACCGATAACTCCATCCCGTTCTCGCTCAACATCGAAAGCCTGATTCACTACATGGGTGGAGTGTTTGCCTATACCGGTTCGGGAAAGTCGAACCTCACGGCCGTCGTCATCCGCAAAGCGCTCAGAGCGATCCCTGACCTTAAGGTGGTCATCTTCGACGTGTCAGCAGAATACGGCATCCACATCCTTGACGTTCTGAACGAGTTGCCAAGCAGGATCCTGTTCACGGATTCGTTCAAGGAAAGCAACGATCTCCCCGCGGAATACTTCAAGCGGCACGCCACGCCCGAAAGCCTCGCAGGCCGAGAGAAAGAATTCAACCCGAAGATCTCCAACCTGTTCAGGGACGGAAAGGTCGAGTTCCTGCAAAGCCACCTGGCTGGAGAGGAAGATGTTGCCAGGTTCAGCACCTACGAGGGCCTCATAGAAGTCCTCTCCAACACGCTCAACGACAGGTACGGTGCTGTCCAGCAGAAGATAGTTGTCCCCCAGGTCGTCGAAACAATCAAGCAGTTCCTCCGCGAGAACAAGTTCGAACTCGAGGCCAGGTTCAGTCCCAGGACCAAGGATCTGATTCAGAGAATCCAGCCTCTGCTCGCGGACCTCGGCGCGAACAGTTCTCTGAAGAAGACATTCGACAGCCTCACGACCGTCGTGGCATCCATCCCCGAGACGCCCGAGGAGGAGGAAGGGTACTCCTGGAGCATGCTCGCCGACGAGATACTCTCCCTGAGCAAGGACTCGCCCCGGGTATTCGTCGTCAACCTCCCCGAGGCCGAGGATGCCAGGCTCGAGACAGCTAACGTGATCAACGAGGTCTTCAGAAAGCGCAAACGGAGCTTCACCCTCTCCCCCCGGGTGCTCTTTGTGATCGACGAGGCCCAGGAATTCATCCCCCAGGTCCCCAGGAAGGAGGACGGGACAGACCAGTCAAGCCGGGCGGTGGAGAGGTTGCTTAGGCACGGGCGGAAGTACCACCTGAATTGTTGGATCAGCACCCAGAGAGTAGCCCACCTCAACACCAACGCCCTCCAGCAGCTGCACAGCTACTTTGTCTCCACCAT
>DATDGE010000330.1:0-10562 GCA_036522255.1 Nitrososphaerales archaeon
TGTACGAGTTCCTGAGCGCTCTTCGGCCAACCGAGCGCAAGGTCGAACCAGCTTCACGTGGTCCGAGTTCCGACTCATAATATCGCCTCCTGCCGTAGATCCTCAAGGTGGAGCCGTCGGTCGGGTAATCGGTAAGTATCCTGCACTCTCCTTTGGCCTCTTTGAAGAGAAACGAAACTACAGCGTGCTCATCTGGGGTGAGTCCGCATTCGCCGGATGCCCTGAGATCCTTCCAAAGGGTCGATGATTCGACGCGTGTGGAAAACTTCACCACTGTCTTGGCCTTGGACCTCGCGAAAGTGAAGTAGGAATCCATCAGCTCCTTGAGAGGTTCTTCTTCCTTCGGTGTCTCCAGCAGGTTAGGTATTACTGGGAGGATCTCGTCTCTGGGGTCGAAGGATGACCAGCAGAATCCTCGAGGGTCGACATGAATCACACCTTTCACCGACTTCGCCGAAATCACATTCGAACGACTGACGAGGGACCCGCTCTGTGTCAGCCTCTTGGCGAGGGCGTCCATCTGGGCATTGTTCAGCTTAGGGAGGAGGATGTAGTGGCGTCCAACGATTGTCAATTCGTGGATCTTGAAAGCATCCAACGACGCTTACAGTCGGACGAACTTATTATATACAAACCCAAAATTCGAATCTAAGTCTCACGAGATGAAAGAAGACAGGGCCGTCTCTCTAGGGGTGCTCGAAGCGCGAATGAAAGCCTACGCTGTCAGAGTGGATGGTGCTCTTTCGCGTGAACTCAAGCTCTACGCCCACTCCAGGTTCCACGACCCTCTTGTCTACGCCACCGAAGGAGGAAAGCGCGTGAGGCCGGTGATGCTCATGCTTTCCGCGGAGGCGCTCGGGTGCAGGGACGATTCGGTCCTCGGCGCCGCTGTGGCCGTGGAGCTGCTTCACACCGAGTCGATCATCCACGACGATGTCATCGATGAGGAAAAAGTCAGAAGGTCGAAGCTGCCTTTCCACGTCAAGTACGGGTACAGCGCCTCCCTGCTGAGTGCTGACTTCGTCTTCGCCATGATACTCGCCATCGCGGCGAGATACGACGACAAGAGGATCGCAGAGGAAGTGAGCAACGCTGCCCTTCAGATGTCAGAGGGGGAGTACTCGGAGCTGACGATAGACCCGCAGATCTACAAGCTGACCTGGGACGAATACATCAAGATAGTTGCAGACAAGACCGCGTCGCTCTTCGAGACCTCCGCGAAGCTTGGGGGCCTGCTCGCTGGGGCCGACGAGAAGGAGGTCGAGGCCCTGGCAAACTACGGGAGAAGCATCGGCATCGCCTACCAATTAAAGGACGACCTGCTCGACTGGAGGACGCACGACAAGGTGTCGGTGGGGCTTCTGAAGACGCACAGCGAAAGCGAAGTGGTGGGCAAAATGAAAGCCCAGGCCGAGTCGTATGCCGAGGAGGCCAAGCGGCAGCTGATGCACCTTCCGCGGAACGAGGCGACCATCCTCCTGGACGACCTGTCAGATTTTACAGTGCTGCGAGAATTCTAAGACAATTGGCTAGCTCTGGGGTGGTCTCGAAAGACCCTATTGTCCAATGGGGAATACACGTAAATTCGTCTAGGCTGGCCGAATGTTCACTTGACTCGGCCCAAGTTGAGGTACGTTCTCGTCAGCTTGGCAATCGTAGCCTTCCTGGTTGTTGCCCTCGTCCCCGCAGTGCCCTACCGCCTTACCATCGCGGACCCGATATTTCCCTATAGACTACAGGGATACACGAGTTGCGAAAACGAATATGCCAAGAACAACAGCATCAACGACAGCGACCCCGGGTTTCAGAAATGCATCAAACAGTACTTGATTCCCCCAATCAATGTGACAGGTTACGGATCTCTTTCATTCAGGCTCCTGGGAATCGGAACACAACCCTTCCCCGAAACGATGACCGTGGGTGAGAGCGACTTCTATGCGTTCCTTCAGACGTCAGGGGGGAAGATCACTCTTGCTCAGCTCGTGGGGCAAAAAGACGTCGTCTTCAATCCGCAGGGTATTCAAGTGAGCAATTCGTCCATCTCCTGGGGCTTTCTGGCCAACAACAACATGACAGTGACAGTTACCAACAAGTCTGGACAGACTTTGGTAAACCCCTTCGTACTGGTCTCCCTCCCAGGGTTTAGTGGCAACTACACCGACAAATACGGCGTGACTTGGGTCTCCAGCAGCTTCGGCGACTTCGGTAGGGTACTCTGTGAATCGAATGGTCGTATTGTGAATCTTACTTCGGGAGCTTCTTGCACTGCAGTGGTGTTCTACCCAGTCAACCCACCATTCGGCTCTTCATTCAGATATGCGGTCGAAATCCAAGGGAGGCTCGGCCATCAGTATTCAATCACGAGGGAGAGTTTCACTTATTCGTTATCGCCCCAAGCCGCGGACCGTATATGGGTAGACAAATTCATCAGTCTGGTGAACGGCGCCAGAAACGGCACGTCCCTTGTTCAGTCATCTACGTTAGACAGGTTCGCAAGCATACGGTTTGCAACGGCCGTCTCACAGCCCGACATCTCGGATTTTGGTTTGTACGCCGACGAATCGTCGTTCTTCGGAGCGAATGCCACGCGGCCCGTCATATTCGAGGAACTGCTCTTCCCCAACATGACGAGAGAGAACCCCTACACATTCGTCAACGTTCTCCAGACGTCGGCGCCGGGGCACTGGGCTGGCTTGACCGACAGGACCTTTGGCCATTTCGGGTACTACGTGGGGACAGGTCCATACGAATTTGTACAGCGTGGGTGCCCGGTGTCTGAAATACCAGGGGCTGGAATCAACATCACCCAATACCTCCAAAACGCAGGCTGCAAGGTTGTTGTGCAGCAGTCAACCTGGCTCGTCTTGATTCTTAGTAGTTGAGCGTGGCCGGAAGATTAACCCGATTGTCCTAGTATCACGAAAGCGATGGCGAACCCGTAGATCGCGATTGCCTCAGCGAGCACGACGAAGATCAGGGCTGTCGTTCGGACCTCGGCCTTCTCGGTCACCGCAGCGATGGCAGCCGAACCTGAAGTCCCCACTCCTATCCCTGCGCCCAGAGCTGCTAGCCCGAAGGCGATACCCGCCGCGATGAATTTGTTCCCGTTCGACGGGGTCGTCGCCCCTTGGGCAGCTGCAGGCGCCGAAAGTGTAGCCGCGAGGAAAACTAGGAACAACGCGGAAAGAAAGACGAGGAAAAGCCTTCGCATTACTCGACGAAACAGCGCCTTCGAATATTGCTTATAAAGATTAGGAGGCCTGAGAGGAAAAAGATCCAGAACCTAGAGCCTAAGCTTCGAGATTATCTTTTTCGAATCGATGCCTGCCTCGACCCCGACGGCAATGGCGGCTAGGTTGCTGACCTCGAACTCGAGCAGCTTGATGAGTGCGAGTATCGTGCCCGGGCTCAGCCCCTGCCATACAAAGGAGAGCGTGGCGGTCTCCCGCATCTTCTTTGAGAACCCGTCTTCGACGAGGTCGATAAGTTCCTCGTCGTTCTGCCCCCCCTGGAGCTGGAAACGGTATGATGATTCGATGAGCTTTGCTGCCTCGGTTACCGAGTCCGCCCCAGCCATGCTCATCAGGACAGGAAGTTGAACGCGCCTTGCGGGTGTGACAATCAGTTCCTGGATCTCCGTTTCTGAGAGACCCCAGAGCTTCGACCGAAGAACGCTCAGGACGTTATAGGAGTCCACGTCCAGGGAAACCATCTCGCCTACTCCGTTGACGTCTGCCGATTTTCCAGCGTACAGGCGCGGGTTAAGCGCATACTCCTTCGAGATCGCCGAAAGAACCGCGTGATCGATGTGGACGTCAAAGAATCGTATCTCTCCCTTTGCATTGTAACTGGCCAGTGCCATCTCAGCGTCTGAGAAGAACTCCGTCCCGGACAGCATGGCCACGGCTTCGTTGACGTCCTTGGCGGACAGGACTTTGATTATGAGATCCCGCCTGCCGACAAGCTCTTCTGCCTTCATGTCGATGTACTCAACCGTCGCTTCGTATTCCCGTCCTAGGGCCTTTGCTTTCAGTGCAAGCTTAAGGTCCCAAGCTATGTTCTTCAGATAATACAACTCGAGGATCCCGTACCTCCCGGCCCCTTGGGTGATTGAGTGGTGAACCACCGCGAGGCGCTCACGGAGGGCGAGTTCAATCCTTCTCGCACTATAAGGTGGAGCCAGGCCTGATAGGACGTCTGTGTAGGGAGTGCCTCGGAGCCTGTTCACCAGCTCGTCCAATGATGTCGTCTCAGCCAACTTTTGGACAGTCGCCGTGTCGAGGAGCGAGCCTCTGAGGGCGAATGCCTTGGTTCCGACATAGATCCTACTTGACAGCTAAGAATCACCGGTTCGACGAAGCCGACCCCGAACTGCTTATAATTATTAGTTCACACAACGTAAATCAAAGGTTCGGATCTTCAATTTCGGGAAGTTCGCCATCATCAGGCTTAATAACGGAACAGGCCCGCGGCTGAAAAAGTAAGTGTAATACTTGGGGGTCGCCCGTCTCACCAAGGTCAGTGTGGTATCTGCCCGCAGCGAGTACGTGAAGGTTGCCAAGACGCTGGCCAGGTTCAGGGATTTCCATCCCCTCGAAAACGAACAGTCAAACTTCGACCCGAAGGTCCAGGAGCTGACGGTCAGGGCGGTGCGGATGTTCTCTCAGGCTGACCAAGCGGTCAAGGACCTTGGGCTGAAGGTCGAGCCCGGGTGGATGGACCAGGTGTTCAAGGGTGTCAAGATTGAGAGGAAGACCTTCGATGCCGCGGAGTGGGACGAGCTCCTGCGCAGGGTTGAACGCCACCTCGAACCGGTGGTCCAAGAAGTAAGAGTTCAAAAAATAGCACTCCAGAAGATGATCAAGGACGAAGCCGATTCACAAGCCCTGAGAGATGCGCTGCACCTGTTCTCCGACTTCTCCGTCGATGTCGGAGGCCTGAAAGAGCTCCACAGATTCAAGGCTGCGCTTTGTATCGTCCCGAAACTGACCGTCCGAGAATTGAAGGACTCCATGCCCGAAGGGATTTTCGTCTCTCAGTCTCTGAACCAACAAGACGACATCGTCCTCGTCGCAACCAAAGCTGAGGAGGCCGCCAAGCTCGACAGGACCCTAAAGGCCCTGGAGATCAAACCGCTTTCGATTCCTCCAAACTTCTCTCAGAACCCGGCGGAAGCGTACAAGCAGCTCACCAAGGACCTGGAAAAGATAGGATCGAAGAAGGCGGAAGTGGAAGCTGCGCTCGACAAAATCAGCTTGGCCTCGGCTGGCAACCTGCTCGCAATGAGGGAGCTGTCTGAAGTCGCAAGGGACATGCTGGACGAGGCAAGAATCTCGGGCGACATGAAAAGACTAGCCACGATATCAGGGTACATACCGGCGAAAAAGGAGGAGCAGTTCAGGAGCATGTTCGGAAGGTGGATGGTATACTCGGAACAAATGACCCACGAGAAGGAGGTCGAGGTGCCCGTCCTGTTCGAAAACAAGAAAGGTATTAGGCTCTGGCAGCTGGTCACGGCGGAGCAGGGCATACCGGGGAACGAGGAGGTTGACCCGACGCCTCTGGTCTCCTTCGTCTTCCCGATATTCTTCGGCTTGATGTTCGGAGACTTTGGTCATGGGCTGGTCTTCACGCTTTTCGTCCTCTTCGTACGCCAGAGGGTCACTGGAATCAAGAGGCAATGGTCGAACATCTTCTTGGTCACGGGTGTGTCTTCGATAGTCTTCGGAGTGATTTTCGGGGAATTCTTCGGGTACTCCCTCTATACTTCTCTCCCGGTTCCACCAATAGCACAGTACCTCAACCTGGAAATTATCAACCGGACTGTGTCACCTCCGACGCCAGACATTGCCAATTTTGTGAAGCTGATGGTGATTTCAATGATGATCGGAATTCTCCACTTGGTCACGGGTCTGGGCCTCAGCATCTACGAAGCCATCCGCGCAGGCGAGATGGTCGAGGTGCTTATCGAGAAGCTACCTGCATTTACGATGTACGTTTCCGGCGTGGGTTACGGTGTCGCATTCATAGTCGCAGGATTCAAATTCGATGTGCTCTCAAGTGGCGTTCCAGTCCCCGGGCTCGGTATCCCGAACAACACCCTCGGCGCCATTTCTTTGGCTGTGTTGATTCCCTCCATGCTCATTCTGTTCTCCGGGAGAGCCGTTGCCATAAAGCTCGGAAAGCTGGAGGGGCCCTCGGTCACCGGTGCTCTCTCGAACGGTGGCCTCGAGGTCTTCGAGAGGATCCTACAATTCCTCTCTAACACAATCAGCTATGTCAGGCTTGCAGTCATGCTGCTGGTACATGCTGTCCTCCTTCTCATCATAATCGGGTTCTTCCCGCTGAGCGACCCTGCCCTGATACCGGCGTGGGTCATCTTCAACCTGATGGTGTTGGCACTGGAGGGGCTCATAGTATATGTCCAGGACCTCAGGTTACACGTCTACGAATTCTTCACGAAGTTCTACGCTGGCAACGGTAAGCCGTTCAGAAACATACTCCCAGTGAGACAGCGAATTAGGATAAACTGGCTCTAGCCGAAGACGTTGGCCGCGGCCCCTGACGCGAGGTTGATCACTTCCTGGGGGAAGAGGCCTATCCCGATTATCAGGCCCACCAAGATCGCGAAGATGACAACGTACCAGATAGGTTCCTTAACCCTCTCTGTGCTTTCCCCCTCGTCGATGTACATCCGCTTTATGATCCAGGCGTAGTATCCGAGGCTGAAGGCAGAGTTGAGAATGCCCGCGAGCGCGAGCCATGCGAAAGGCCCGTAGGCCACTGAAAGGAAGAGCAGGAGCTTGCTCCAGAACCCGCTGAGCGGAGGGACTCCGGCCAGGCCGAGGAAAGCGACCGCGAGGGTGAAGGCAGCGATGGGCATGCGCCGCCCCAGACCGCTATAGGCGCCCAGGTCTCCCCTCCTTAGTTTGAACAGGACGAGCCCTGCGGCGAGGAACGCCGCCCCCTTCATGATCGCATGATTGATGACATGGAAGATTGTCCCCGTGAGGCCCAATGACGCCGCGGCCGAAGCAGGGGCGTTGGCGAACGCGACGAAACCAATCAGCATGTATCCCGCCTGGGCTATGCTCGAATAGGCGAGCAATCTCGTCATGCTCTTCTGAGTAAGCGCTGAGATGTTGCCGACGGTCATCGTGAGCAGGGCGAGCACAGCGAACACGTTGGCCAAAGTGAAGTATGGGCTCTTCGTGAGGGTGTACAGAGTTGTGATCGCGAGGAGGACCCTTATCGCAGCGATGAAGCCCGCCTTCTTGGTCGCTGCAGCCAGGAGGGTGCTGATGGTTGTCGGGGCTCCTTCGTAGGCGTCCGGTATCCACATGTGGAACGGGACGATGGACATCTTGAAGCCGAACCCAGCAACGAACAGAAGGACGGCCACGCTCGCCAGTGCGGTGGACGGTGAAGGCGTCGACAGAAGCCTGGCGAACCCCTGGGCCACGACGGAGATCTGGGTCGACCCGGTCAGGCCGTAGGCAAGGCTGATGGCGTAGAGGATGACTGCCGACGACATCGCGCCGATGACAGCGTATTTCACGGAGGCCTCGTTGGACCGGACTTTCTTGTCGAACCCCGCAAGGACGTATGTGGGGAGGCTCATCAGCTCCCACGCAACGAAAAGCATCAGCAGGTCCTGCGAGTAGGCGAGGAGTACCATCCCGAGGGCGGTGAACGCCAGCAGGCTGTAGTAGACTGGATTGCTGGCTCCCTTTTGGAAATCGAAGGAAGCCACAGTGACCGCGAGGGTGACTCCCACCGTGACGAGAGCGAAGACCCCGCCGAGCTGGTCGGGAATGAGCAGACTCCCGGCCCACGAGACAGGCGAGGGGGAGAGGGTGAACAGCCCGATCAGAATCAGCGCAGTGGCAAGGACCAGCGCGAGGACGTAGCCCGAAATGTTCGCACCCCTGCTTCTGAGGAGCTGAAGGAGCGGGAGGAAGAGGGCGGAGGCCCCCAGGAGCACTACGATGGCAGTGAGGTATTCGACCAGCCTAGGTCAACCCCTTGAGGAACTGCGCCACGGGCAACGCTGGAGTCAGTATCAGGTAGGATGCGATGATCAGGACGACCAGGGGGATGAGATAGACGGCGAACGAAGCGACGTCCGACCAGCCCATGTCGTGGGCCTCATGCCCACCTTCACCTTCGGCCGGGGAGAGGACCGTCCGCTTGATCATCCAGAGGAAGTACCCGGCGGTAATGACAGGTACCAGGACTGAGATCGCCGTGTAGGCCGAAGCAGAGATGCCTGCCACGATGACCATGAACTCGGCCAGGAAACTCGCGAACGGTGGGAGCCCCATGGCAGCCGCAGACGCCAGGACGAGTATGACCGCAGTCCTGGGCATGGTCTTCCCCAATCCTTTGAGGAGGGGGATCTCCCTCGTCCCTGCCTGGTGCTGGATGTAGCCGGAGAGCATGAAGAGGCTCCCGACGGCCAGGGCGTGGGTGAACATCTGGAAGATCGCTCCTTGAATGCCAAGATATGCCACCGTCGGGTTGGCTATGACCAGGGCGGCGTAGGCTCCGAAGAGAACGAAGCCCATGTGGTTGATGCTTGTGAACGCTATCATCTTCTTCAGGTCTTTCTGAAGCACGGCAGCTACGGCCCCATAGAACATCGAGAACAAGCCGAGGGCGAGGATGACCCAGGCGTACTGTGTCGACGCCGTTGGGAAGAGGCCGATGCTTATCCTCAGGAAACCATAGCCTCCCATCTTGAGAAGAACCCCGGCCAGAAGGACAGAGATCGGGGAGGGGGCCTCGACATGCGCGTCAGGAAGCCAGGTGTGGAATGGGACGAGCGGGAGCTTCACAGCGAAGCCGATGAAAGAGGCGAGGAGGGGGAGGTATTGCAGAGCCGCAGGTATTTTTCCGGCGAGGTCCGGGATGTCGAAGGATGGAGTCGGCATCATCCCCAGGTAGACGTAGAGGAAGCCGAGGAGCATGATGGTGCTCCCGGCGTAGGTAAAGATGATGAACTTCAGTGCGGCGTACTTCCTTCTCGGACCTCCCCAGACCCCGATGAAGAAGAACATGGGGATGAGGACGACTTCCCAGAAGATGTAGAAGAGAATCAGGTTTAGAGAAGTGAAGACACCCATGATCGCTCCCTCAAAGAGGAAGATCAGCGCGTAGTACTCTGCCTCATGATGGTCAATCAGCTTCCTTGAACCGAATATCGCCAGTATGGTAAGGAGGGCGGAGACGAAAAGAAGGGGAGAGCTCAGGCCGTCTGCCCCGAGGAAATAATTGAGGCCGAAGTTGCTGAAGCTGATCCAACTGTACTTCTCCTGGAAAAGGTACTGGCCCGGCGCGAGAGAACCTGAGGCGGCAGATGCATAGACCTGCCAGAACACGCCCGCGGCGATTGCAAAGACTACGGCGGAGATGGCCAGAGACGCATAGACGCCCATCCGTTTGTTCACTTTGATGACGGCGTAGACGAGGGGAGCAGCCAGCAGAGGGAGCACGACCAGAACAGAAAGGACGAAGCTCATGGCAGAGCGACCCCCTGACCGGACTGGCCCAGGGCGATGAGCAGCAGAACGATCAGCAGAATGATTCCGACGGCGAAGACCTGGATGTACTGCTCGACTATCCCTGTCTGAATCCTCCTTACGGCCCTTGACAGCGCCTGACCCGCAGAAGAGAACCCGTTGGCCGTCCCGTCGACGATGTTGACATCGACCCAGTTGCCCGCGCTCGACGCATACACTCCGAGGACCGATGCTGCGTCGTTTATCCTGAACAGGCCGCGATAGTCGAACGTGTCGCTCAGCCACTTCGAAGCAGCCAGAGGCGCATCGACGAAGACCTTGTAGTACAGGGCGTTGATGTACCATCTCTTCTCAAGGAAGGTATAGAGTGCATGCATCGGCCCCGACTGTCCCACGAACCTAGTCGGGCTCATCCGTCGTTGGATGTAGAAGACTGAGGCCGCCAGGAAGCCGAGGGCCACGAACAGACCGGTCAGGGCGGAGGGGGCCAAGTCAAGTGCACCCGAGGGAGCGGCAAATGCCTGTTCAGGGAAGAAAGTGCCGAGATAGCTCGATGCCGCCGACTGCAGTCCCGCCTCCAGATTGAGGGCGGGGACGACCTCGCCGACCAGGGCGGTCAGGCCGATTATCACCGTCATCCCGGCGAGGATCGAGTAGGGGACCCACATTATCGGGCTGGGTTCGTGGACAGGGTGTCCCTGGCCCTCGACCTGCTCCAGCCGCTTGCTCCTGTCGCCCAGGAACACAAGACCAAGCATCCTGAATGAATAGAATGCGGTCAGGCCTGCTGTAAGTGCGCCCACCGCAAAAAGTGCGTACTGTCCGGCTCCCCATGCTGCGCCAAGGACTGCATCTTTGCTCCAGAACCCGCTGAACGGAGGGATCCCGGAGAGGGAGGCGACCGCAATCAAGAAAGCTGCAAATGTGATTTTCATCTTGTTTCTCATCCCGCCCATTTCGTTGATGTACTTCGAGTCGGCCGCGTGGATCAGGGCTCCGGCGGCAAGGAACAGGCACGCCTTGAAGATGGCATGGCTCGTC
>DATDGE010000331.1:0-3748 GCA_036522255.1 Nitrososphaerales archaeon
AAGAGTCCGCCGACCGGGACCTCGAAGTGCAAGCCATGAGTGAAATAGAAGACGCCGTGAAGAATGCAGAAATTATCTGCACAACGACCGCCTCGAAGACTCCAATTCTCCTGGGGTCGTGGCTGAACCCTGGAACACACATCAACGCTGTGGGCGCCTCTCGCCAGCCTTCGAGGGAACTCGATACGGAAGCCGTAGTACGAAGCAGGTTCTACGTCGACAGCAGGCAATCTGCCGCTCTCGAATCCTCCGACTTTCTGGTGCCGAAGTCGGAAGGTGCAATCCAGGACAGCCATCTCATTGGAGAGATCGGAGAAGTACTGGAGGGCAAGGTAATGGGCCGTTTGGATCCCGACGACATCACGGTGTTCAAGTCGCTCGGGCTGGCGATCGAGGATTTGGCCGCGGCCCAAAGCGTTTGCGCAAAGGCGTCATCGACCGGCGCGGGAACTTGGATAGAATTCGGTTCGGAAAGGCGTCTTCCGACCTAGCACCAAACGCTTGTCAAAATTGATGCCCTTCTGCCGGCCTTGCCGTCTAAGACTCAAATACGTAGGGCCCAGGGTGCGACACGCAGAATTCTTTGTCTCATCTGTACCTTGGCAGGCTCGACAAGGTTGTCAGCCAGCACGAACAATGGAGGCTGAAGGAGTGCCTGAACATGATTCCGGCCGAAAACAGAGGGAGCCCGCAAATGAGGGCCATGCTCACCACTGACTTTGGGAACAGGTACACCGCTCCCGACAGGTTCTACAGGGGGACGAGATACTCGGACGAGCTCATGTCTTTGACGGAGGAGCTCGCCAGGAAGGTCTTCAACGCCAGGT
The DNA here is from genome assembly GCA_036522255.1 of Nitrososphaerales archaeon. Classification (GTDB taxonomy): domain Archaea; phylum Thermoproteota; class Nitrososphaeria; order Nitrososphaerales; family Gagatemarchaeaceae; genus UBA183. The sequence goes on from DATDGE010000331.1 coordinate 828, forward strand.
ACGCCGACGTCCGCCCACTCTCCGGACACATAGCCAATCTGGCTATCCTACTTTCTTTGACGAAGAAGGGTGACAAGATACTTTCTGTCTCTCCGGACGAAGGAGGCTACCCAGGAATTGCCCGCCCAGGCCTCGCGGAGCTACTTGAGCTTCAGAACGTCTTCTTCCCCTACGACCATGCGGCAGTGAATATCGACGCAAAGGAAGCGATATCCCTTGTCATGTCGGCCGAGCCCAACGTCATTCTCTTCGGGGCAAGCCACATAGTGTTCCCTCAGCCCGTGAAAGAAGTAGGGAGCCATGCGAAGGGGATTGTGGCGTTTGATGGGTCGCACGTCCTGGGCCTCATCGCCGGGGGTCAGTTTCAAGACCCTCTCAGAGAAGGCTGCTCGCTACTTTACGGCTCTACGCACAAAAGTCTACCCGGGCCGCAGGGCGGGATCATACTCTCGAACAACGAGGAGGTCTTCAATGCGGTGTCGGGACGAGTGTTCCCAGGGGTCGTCGACAATGTGCATCTGAACAGGGTCGCCGCCCTTGCCGTTGCGCTCCTGGAGATGATCCAGTTCGGAAAGGCCTACGCGCAGGCGGTCGTCAAAAACTCCCAGGCACTGGCCAAGGCCCTGGCCGCAGACGGGATCACGGTGCGAGGGGCCGCACAGGGGTACACGAAGTCACACCAGGTCCTCCTCGATTACGACGCGGCCAAGCTCGAGTCCAATGGGGCGAGGCTCGAGCAGGCCAACATCATTGCTGACAACGGAGGACGGCTCGGCACTTCGGAACTCACCAGGATGGGATATGGGACGGAAGAAATGGAGACGGTCGCAGAGCTGATCTCGATGGTGGTCCTCGGGAGGAAGCCGATCGATTTCGTCCAGAAGAGGGTGAAGTCGTTGGTCAGGCAGTTCCAACAGCCCAAATTCGTCCTTCAGTCTGTCCCGAAGACCCTCGAATAGGTTACCTGTGGGCGATTCCGAGTGATTCGTCGGTCATCTTCATCGATTCTTCTCTCTTGTAGCCTCCGGCCAGGGCTCTGATCGCGTCGATGTTTTCCGGGGTGACTATTGCCTCCTGGTGCACCCCAAGGAACATGAATGCCTCCCCGTCAATCACGGTGACCGAGTCTCGCCAGACCGTAGCCTCGTAAACATCATTGCGGTCTCGTCCGACCTCCCTCGCCCAGTCCATTATGCTCGCCGTCGACTTGAACCCAGACTTTCCGTCTACGAGGGTCATCCTCGGCGCCTGACCGAGGGCCTTGACAACCTCCTCCTTGGTGGCCGTCCTTTTCAGAGAAAGGATGACGCTGTGTAGGTGCATGTGGGTGGTGGGGACCTTGTACGCCATCGTAACGATTGGGATTTTTGGCAGGACCGACTGGACGTCAGGACCATGATGAGAGGGAACCGTCGTAGGGTCAAGGACCACCGCGTCGATGGGGCCTTTCTTCACGTCGTCCGGGTCAGTGCCACGCCTCGCAAGAACTGCCCTGGCTCTTGCGACCCCTATCGCACCGTCGATGGCTCCTATCGTCCTGCACAACCCTGTCGTGTTGCAGGAGACGACTCTTACCATCGTCTTGCCCAGGGCCTCCTCGAAGTTGCACTGGGCGACGAACGAAGTCCCAGTCAGTCCATGCTCCTCGCCCCCTTGGAAAACCGCCTTAACCCCCGCGAGCTGATATGCCACCTTGTTGGTGGGGCCGTTGTCGTCGGGGGCCCCGTCGACGATTACGTCGACTCTCTGAAGCAAATCGTTCAGAGTCCCCTTCAGGTTATGACCGGACGAGTTGAAGGCCTCAAGGCTCTTCATGTTCAGGGCATAAAGTGGGATCCCCTTTTGTTGGGCTATGGAATATTTGTAATGCGGGGTCGCGGCCGACACACCGACAAGTTCCATGTCTTTCTGCTTCCGGACTGCGTCAGCAACCCGTCGACCAACTGTGCCATAGCCGTTCACACCCACTCTGATCATGGCCGACCCCGCATGGTCCCTTTCGTCATTTGGTGCTACCGCCGTTGGGGCCCCACTTGTCGGCTGCACGCTCTAGAGCGTCGATCAAGGGGAGTCTCTTCCCCGCAAGATATTGTACCAAGGCTCCACCAGCGGTGCTGATGTGGTCTATCTGGTCGTGTATCCCGTACTTTCGCAGGGCCGTGGACAAATGGCCCCCGCTGATGATGGTTGTCCCAAGCGATGAGGCCATCGCCCTTAGAAGGCCCTCGGTCCCGTAGCTGAACTCTTCGTATTCGAAGGCACCCGGGGGCCCGCTCATGAAGACGGTCCCTGCCCCTTTGATGAAACGTGAGTACTTTTCCACAGTCCTGGCTCCGATGTCCATGACCTGGGCCTGGCCTATTATCTCCGATGGTTCCAGCTCCTTCCTCTTCCCGTCGACGCTGATCGCGACGTCAACAGGGAGCCCGAACCTCTCGGGGTCGTCATCCATGAGCTGCCTCGCTTTGATTGCTAACTTCTGCTCCCCGTCGATCCCAATCTCGCCCCTCAGTTTCCCTGCAGCCTTCAAGAAAACCAGTCCAACGACACCGGAGAGGAGGACTTTGTCGGCCCTGTTGTTCGCTATCAGGGCGTCGATGGCTTCGAGCCTGTCGCTGACCTTGGCCCCACCCAGGACCGTGACATAGGGGCCCGTCTCGACGGCGACAATCCTATCGAGCATGCGCAGTTCTCTGCCGACGGTCCTGCCGGCGCTCGTCGGGACCAAACCGGCGAACCCTACGATGGAAGGGGAAGAACGGTGGGCCGTTGAAAACGCATCCAGGACACAGGCGTCTACGTGGGAAACGATCCTGCGCACTAGGAACGTCTTTTCGGCGTCGGCCGGCTTGTACTCGTGGTTCTCCTCGGCGGTGAAACGTAGGTTATCAAGGACAAGGACTCCTCCTTCGGCCAACGAG
>DATDGE010000332.1:0-7667 GCA_036522255.1 Nitrososphaerales archaeon
AATCGTATGGAATAAAGGATTCCGATGGATTGTCCGGAGACTGAAAGTAACCCCAAAAATCTTATCCGTGGGCGCAGAGCGGCAGGCCCAGAAATTTGCCTCTGAAGCTTCCCATTTGCAATTTCGACGCCAAGACTGGTATTCTGTGTGCGAATTGTGAAGCGAGGCTGCGAAAGGGAGAAATCACCAAGGCAGACGTCGAGGCTTCCAGGGCCGCCATCGGGCTGGCGGAAAGGCTCCCTGAGCTCAACAGGGTGACCCTGAGGCGCGCTTTCGACGGCGGGGGGAACTTCGTCCTCGAGTTCGAACGGCAAGACCTACCTGTGTTGAGGTCCAACACAGCGATGTACTCCGAACTCGAAGGAGCTCTGAAGGGGAAGGTCTGGCTTGTGGGGGCCGGGGGGAACGACAGGAAGTTCCTCGAAGACGTCTTCTTCCCCGTGAAAGTCCTGACGGTGAACACGGTCTGGCTCCCCGATGGGGAGAAGAAGACAAAGGTCATAGTCCCGGCGAAGAGAAGTGAGAGACGGATTGGGGACTTCGACAAGTTGAGGGACGCCGTCAAGCGGGCCCGCGGAATAGAACTCCTCGTCGAGACCGAAAGGGAAGCCGCTGCGAAGCTGCATCCCTAGGGCTGTAGTCTCTCGGGGTCTCTTGGGAAGAGGGTCGCTTCCTTGATGTTCTCTATGCCCAGGAGGTATGCTACGAACCTCTCGATGCCGAAGGAGTAACCTCCGTGAGGAGGGACCCCGAACTTGAAGGGCTCGGTGAACCATTTCAGCGCCTCGAGGTCAAACCCCTTCTCTTTGATCTGAGCTACTATCTTGTCGTGTCGGTGTTCACGCTGGCCCCCTGAAGAAAGCTCCAGGCCCTTGAACACGAGGTCAACGGAACGGGCGAATTCGGGCTCGTCGTCGACGCGCATAACATAGAAGGGCTTGGCCGCGGACGGGAACCTGTTAAGGAAGAAGAAATCGGAGCCTGTCTCTTCCTTGACGTGCGCAGCGATGGCGCGCTGGGATGCCTCGTCAATGTCCTGGCCTCTCGGGAGGCTCTTTCCCAGCTTCTTCAAAATCTCGTACGCCTGAGGGAATGTGACTTCTGGGAACGGAGTACCCGGTGGTTCCAACTTCAATTTCAGCAACCCTAACTCGTCTCTGCAGTCTTCCACTGCGCGTCTGATCCCGCCGGCCACCATCCTTTCCTGGACCCTCATGGTATCGGTCTCGTCATCGATGAAGGCCATCTCCGGCGCGATGGTCCTGTGCTCGCTCAGATGGCGAGGGGTGTGGGAGAGTTCAGCTCTCCAGTTGGTTCCGAGGTCGTAGATTCTGTCGAACCCCCCGGCTATCGTCAGCTGCCTGTGAAGCTGGGGGTCCTGCCGAAGGAATGCGTCCTTGCCATAAAAGTCGATTTTGAAAACCTCCGACCCTCCCTCGGAAACCCCTCCGATGATGCTGGGGGTGAAGGCCCTGATGAAGCCCTCTGCGCGAAGTGTTTCCTCAAAACCAAGGACGACGGCGTTTTCTACCTTGAAGATTGCCGCCGTCTCCGGCCTTCTTAGCTCGAGGGACCTCCACTGCAGGCGGGTGTCGAGCGACGCAGGGGTGATTCCCCTGGGGTCGAGGGGGAGAGGTGTTGCTGCCTTACTGATTACCTCGACCGAGGAGGGAACGACTTCGAAGCCCATCCGGGCGGCGTCGCTCGCCTTGACGGTCCCGACACAGATGATGACGTCCTCCTGGTGCAGGCCCGAGATCGATTCGTAGACCTCCTGCTTTACTGTCTTTTTCGGCGCTGCAATCTGCACGATCCCCTTGAAGTTCCTGAGCAGGACGAAGCTTATGCCTCCTAGAACCCTTACGTCGTGGACCCAGCCTTGGAGCCTCACCTCCTTCCCGATTCTTTCTTTGAGCTCGGCGGGCGAAATCAGGTCGTGCATTGGCAGCGGGTCGGGAGTGAGTGATTAATAGTTTGAAGGAATCTTGACGAAATTGCGTTCAGGAAATCTCGGATCAGGCTACAGTGCGTTGAAGCTGTTAGACCACTGCTGATAGGCGCGCGCCATTTCTGCAGTTACTGAAGGCTTTCTCGTTCTCATGATTTCTTTGAAATCGGCGACTGTGATTGGTCTCGTCGTGGTGTTATTGTCCAGCGCCTTGCCCGTCTTGAACAATTCCCTGACGACTCGCAGCTGGACCCCTTGACAGATGTCTTTGATGTCGCTCCCCGAATGTCCCTCGCTCAACCTGGCTAAGACGTCCAAATCCACGTCCTCGTCCAGTGTCAGGGGTGCGGTATACAACCTGAATTGTGACATTCGCGCTTCAGTGTCTGGCAATGGGACCAGGATTCTCTTGTTGAAACGACGCAGGAATGGTGGGTCCAGGCTCCAGGGTTTGTTCGTCGCGCCTATCACATACAGATGCAAATGCTTCCCCTTGTCGTTTATCCCGTCGGTTTCCTTCAGGAATTGGTCCCTGACCCTCACTTCGCCCCCCACTTCCTGACCCCTCGTCCCCAGGAGCGAGTCTATTTCGTCGACAAAGACTATGACGGGCTTGTTGTCTGATAGCATCTTTCTGGCATTGTTGAAGAGCTTGGCGACGTTCTTCTCGCCTTCTCCCAGCCATTTGCTCACGATTGACGCGGCGTCGACAGAGATGAAGTAGCCGTCGATCTCGGCTGCAGTAGCCGCGGCGATCATCGTCTTGCCGCAGCCCGGCGGTCCGTAGAGCAGGATCCCGCGTGGCCAGCCCAGCTTGAACAGATCGGGCCTGAGGTAGGGGAAGACAATCGATTCCCTGATAGCTTGCTTGCAGTCCTCGAGCCCCACCACGTCATCCCACTTTACGTCGGGCTTCTCCGTTATCACCAGCTCGCTGAATGATGCCTTGAGCTGCTGGACCACCTGCGGCCCCTTGGCAGAGTTTTGGTTAATCGAAGTTGGACCGATTACTTCTCCTTTGCTGGGGGTCCATTCGGTCTCTTGTTCCCGGTCCTGTGGGAGAAGTCCGTGGGCAGCCTGGATGGCCCTCACTCTCTCCTGGTAAGCCATGGCCCGCTCCGTGTACTGCCTGTTCAGACGATAATCGGGGTAAAGGTGGACTAGCTTGACGAGAGTGGAGATGGCCTTCTGGTACATCTGTATCGCCATCCCGTGGGCACCCTGGGAGTCAAGCCTGATGGCCTCCGACGCGTATTTCTTAGCATCATCCTCCAGTTCCTTCGCGGCCACTACGCTCATTTCGACCCTCCGCCCTCACCCAGCTTGACCTTCCCGGTCGCCATAAGCGTCAGCATCGCCTGCTCGACGTCGTCGGACGGCATCTTTAGCACGTTAGATGCGTCAGTGATGTCCACGTTCCCATTGTGAATGGCAGCATACTGGAGTACCTGTTCCTCGGACTCCTGGGCCGGCAGGGGCCTGTAGATGGTCCCAAGAATAGCAGCCTCTTCCTCGTCCTCTTCGCCTGTGGCCAGGAGTGGGATCCTTCTCTCAATGTCCTGTGATTCTTTTCCAATTTGAAGAGGAGCGGTCAAGAGGGAGCGCTTCATCTCTTCTGCCCTTTCCTCGGCGAGCTTCCTCGCTTGTTCCACGAGTTCTTCGCCGTTCTCCGTCTGTATGTTCAGCGATATGGTTGGCGAAACATGACTGATTTCTCCCATCGTCTCGGTAAGCGCGTTGTTGATATTTTCCGAGGCCTGGTCCAGAGATGGCACTATCCCTTGCACCGTCTTGTTGACTTTGCGCAGGACCCTGAACGCATTGCTCATGTGGGACATTACCTCGCCGACGTCGACGATGCTTTCGAGCCTCAGAATGACCTGGGTGAGCGCAAGCTCGCTCGCATAGACGACCTTCCCTACCTTCCTCAATTCCGCCCATTCGTTCGCGTACACATTGGCCTTTGATTCGTCCTTTGACTGCATGGCCTTGATTGTCGTGTCGAAGAGGGCCTTGCGTCTCTGTTCCAGCTTTGCCCGGAGGTTCTCGAGTTCCTTGCGGTGGAATTCTATCTCTCTTATGGTGGAAGAGATTTTTGGTTTGGGACTGTCATTTCCAATCCCGATTAGGCGGAGTGGGGCGCGGATGGACAAATACGAGACTTCAAAGGTGTACGTCCATAATCATGGGCTAGGTCAAGAAAACCGATACCAACAGGTGAAAAGTTTTCTTTGTCGATATTTTGCGGGAATCATGGCTGACCTGAGGGCGCAAGGAACTGGTTTAGCATGTCTTCTGTGAAAAACAAAGAAAAAGAGTGCGGGAACTTTCGTTCCCGTCTCTAATATGCGCTGGTCTCTGTCCCGGCTTCTGCAGAAGGCAGCGTGGAGGGTATTTCCGGAAACTTCTCCTTCATACGAGTCTCTGCTACTGCAGATGCCTCGGCAAGGATCTTCTCTGCGTCCTCGTTGGCCGCTTCGAAGTTCAGCGAGTACCCACCGACTGTCCCTGCGTCTACCAGGATGCTACTCAGCAAACCAGAGATTTCACCGATCTCGCTCTCCGCCTCTGGCAGTACGCCCACCAAGCCTTGCTTGACGTTGCGTATCACTGCCATCGCCGGGGTCAGGGTGACGACGATGTCACCGAGTTCCGTGATTGTGTTGAGTCTGAGCACTATCTGCTCCAGAGCGAGCTTGGCCTGAGTTACCATCTTGTTCATCTTCCTGATCTCGGCCAGCTCGTTCGCGAAGACGGATGCGTGCTGTGTGTCGTGCTTTTGTAGAGAGCTTACGACCTTTGCGAAGATCGCGTTGTCTCTGTCTCTGAGCTTGTTTGTTGTAGAATCGAGTTTGGCGATTTGGACTTGGATTTGTCGGACTGCGAGGTCGAGCCTCGGCTTCAGAGGGCCGGGATTCTTTACGGAATCCTTCACCCTTGTGCCGAAACTCTGGCTGTTTGGTTTTTCCCATTTACCTGCGAACGCAGACATGGATAGCTTCAGATATCATGCAGGCCCAAATTCCCTATCTGGAGTGTAGTTTAATTCTCTTCACAACCACATTAAGAATTGTTCCTTGTGGCCAGAGTGATTGACTTGGATGTCCAAAGCCTAGGATTTTTAGGGCTTTGAGTCGGTCCGATCGGCGTGCGCCCGGTCGCAATAATCTCTGACGTACATGCAAACATGGAGGCGTTGGACGCCGTGCTCGGCGAGCTACTGGGAATGGAGGTCTACTGCCTGGGAGACCTGGTGGACTACGGCGCCGAGCCGAATGAGGTCATCGAAACGGTGCGGGAACGGGGAGTCAAGAGCATCCTGGGGAATCACGACTCGGCGGCGCTCACAGGGGACAGAAATTTGTTCAACGCAAGGGCGGCGATGTCATCGAAATGGACGGCTAAGCAGCTGACGGAGAAGAACAGGGAGTATCTCAGTGGGCTTCCCCTTGAACTGAGGATTCCTTTTGGAGATGCCGAGGCGTACTTCACCCATGGCAGCCCTGACGACAGGCTCTGGGAGTATGTCGACCCAACCACTCACTCCAACCTCTTCGGGCACTATCTGGGCAAGCTCGGGGTGCAGGCCATCGGACTCGGCCACACGCACGTTCCCTACGTGTCGAAAGAGAAGCGCGGAACAGTATTCAATCCCGGGTCTGTTGGCCAGCCAAGGGACGGGGACAATAGGGCGTCTTATGCGATTTTGTCCTTTGATGCTGGAGAAGCGAAGGTCGAGCTGAGGAGAGTCCCCTACGACTACCATGCTACCGCCTCGAAGATACGGTCCGCAGGGCTTCCCGAAACATTCGCGGAAAGGCTGGCTTCGGGAACTTGAAATCCTTGAAATAAGAGACCGGTGGGCGGAGTGACACGTTGAGTGGTTCCAAAATTCAAGCGACGTTCTAGACCGGCCGAAACCCTCAGCGCAGACTACGACTGGAAGAAGCTCGAAACAAAGGTAAGGGATTTCTACAAAGACCCGGCTGCAAGATCTCAGATCGCCAAGGCGGTGTCAAAAAGCCGTCCCATCGGCTACGTCGATGGCCCGCCGACCCTGAACAACCAGCCGCACGTAGGGCACGTCAGGGGGAGGATGATGAAGGACCTCTGGTACAGGTACAGGACACTCGAAGGGGAAAACATAGTCTTCCGCGGTGGATGGGACACCCAGGGGCTCCCGGTCGAGCTGCAGGCGGAGAAGGAGATGGGGCTCTCAGGCGACAAGGGGGAGGACCTTCGGAAGGTAGGAATGGAGAAGCTGGTGGAGGCGTGCAAACAACTCATCGCGAAATACAAGAAGGACTGGGAAGAGGCAGACAATCTCCTCGGCCTGATGATAGACCACGAAAGGGCCTACATGACTTACAGGGACGCCTACATCGAGCGCGAATGGAAATACCTGGAGATTGCGTGGAAGAAAGGGCTGTTAGGAGAGGGATTCAAGGTGGTCCCCTTCTGCCCGAAGTGCCAGACGGCTCTCAGCGCGGCCGAGGTCTCTCTGGGGGGTTACGAGCAGCTGGAAGACCCAAGCCTGTATTTCAAGGCGAAGCTTGCAGATGGTTCCTTCCTCATTCTATGGACGACGATGCCTTTCACGGTAGTCACCGACGAACTAATCGGCGTCAAGCCCGACTCGGACTACGAGTACTTCGAGGTGGGGGACGAGACCTGGGTGGTTTGCACTGGGCGGGTTGGCGCCCTCGCGAAAGAACTGGGAGTCGAATTCGGACCGACACTCAAGACTGTCAAAGGGAAGGACCTGGAGGGGCTCACCTATCAGCATCCACTGCTAGACGAAATCCCTGGCCTGAATGATGCCAGATTCAAAGGGAGAATCCACTATGTGGTGGCCGAGGAGTATGTGGACGTCACCACCGGGACTGGGTTGGTCCACATGTCCCCGGCTAACGGGGAGGAGGACTTCGCAGCGGCCCAGCGAAGAGGGGTCCCTGTGTTTGCGCCCTTTGACGACCAGGTGAAGTTTACCGTGGACGCTGGGAAGTTCGCGGGGCTCTTCGCCCGAGATGCCGACGATGTGGTCGTAGAATCTCTCCGGGAGAAGGGTGCATTGGTGAAAGCCGGGAGAATCATCCACGAGTACCCGGTCTGCTGGCGGTCGGACGACAGGCTGGTATGGCTCGCCAGGCGTGAGTACTTCTACTGGGTGGACAGGGTGAGGAGCCAACTGGTAGAGGCCGCGGCCAGTGTCGATTATTTCTTCGAGGCTCCGAGGAACAGGTTCCTCGCCTCAGTGGCCGAGTCTCCTCCCTGGTGCATAACCAGGGAGAGGTTCTGGGGGACGCCCCTCCCCATCTGGGCCTGCGAAAAGTGCGGGACGAAAACAGGTGCATTCTCGAGGAAGAGGATCCTTGAACTTGCCGTCGAGACCCCGGACGGGCGAAACTTCGAACTCCATAGGCCGTGGATCGACCGAGTGGTGCTCAAGTGCCCTAGCTGCGGCGGGTGGGCGGTAAGGGAGCCATTTGTCCTTGACACTTGGCATAACAGCGGCGCGTCCCCCTACGCATCTTTCACCGACGCCGAGTTCAAACGCCTTGTCCCCGTCGGGTTCCTCACAGAAGGGATAGACCAGACGAGAGGATGGGCATACACTCTCCTACTTCTCAATGTGATCCTGACAGGCAAGCCGAGGTCTCCGTACAGGAAATTCCTTTTCCAGGGTCATGTGCTTGACCAGAACGGAGTAAAGATGAGC
>DATDGE010000333.1:0-2535 GCA_036522255.1 Nitrososphaerales archaeon
CAGGTCGCGTCGTATTCAGGAGTGCCGCTACTTGACTCTCTTCTGTCGCTGAACCTTCCGTATTTCTGGGACGTCCTGGTGGCACTGATCCTCCCGGCGTTTACCCTCGCAATAACTTCCATCGGCGCGCTCTCCAGAATAGTCAGGTCAAGCATGATGGACGTGCTGAGGCAGGACTACATTCTGTTGGCCAGGGCGAAGGGCCTCAAAGAAAGGGTCGTAGTTTACAGACATGCCCTCCGCAACGCTCTGCTCCCTGCAGTGACTGTGGCAGGTCTCCTCGCAGCTTACCTTCTGGGCGGGGTCGTGGTCATTGAGATTGTGTTTTCCTGGCCTGGAGTCGGGAACACAGCGTTCGTGGCGGCGGAGGTCCTCGACGTCAACTTCTTGGAACTCTACGTGCTTGTCACAGGGGCGATCATCGTTTTCATCAACCTTGCCGTCGACGTCATCTATGCGAAGCTCGACCCGAGGATAAGGTACTGAGGCGAACAAAGTGGGAGAAACATCAAAGAAGGGAAGTTACGGAAGATGGGCCGAGATCCGCTACACTCTCCACCTGATGCGCCAGAACCCGATCGTACTGGTGGGGAGCATCATCTCGGTGGGGTCAGTCCTGGTCGCGTTGCTATACTGGGTCGTCGTCGACCCGTCCTACTGGAAGATTCAGCAACCCTTCATGGCGCTGTGCTGGAACAACCCAAGCTTCAACTGGGGTATCCAGAACGTCTTCAATTGCGGAGGCGCCGTCTACCCACTCGGTACTGACATCTACGGACGCAGCCTGCTGCAGATGATCGTCCTCGCGATTCCTGTTGACCTGCAGATAGCGTTCACCGTTGTTGCATCAGCCGTGGTCATAGGCGTCCTGTTTGGCGGGGTCGCCGCATATGTCGGCGGAGTCTTGGACGAGGTCATTCTCAGAATTACTGACATATTCCTCGCGGTCCCGGGGATTCTGCTGGCCATCGTCCTGCTTGTTGTGCTCGGGCGGACCATACCTGTGCTGACTGCAGCCGTCCTCATTACATGGTGGCCGTACTATGTCAGGCTTGCCAGGTCACAGGTCCTCGGCGAGAAGGAGAAGCCCTACGTCGAGAGGCTGAGGGCGATGGGGGCCGGAGGGCCTCGCATACTCTTCAGGCACGTCGTCCCCAACTCGATCTATCCCATATTGATCCAAGCGACCATCGACATAGGCGCAGTGATACTGACAGTCTCGGCCCTGATGTTCATCGGTCTGACCCCTGACCCCAAGTTCCCCGAGCTGGGGAATCTGGCCAAGGAGGGAATCCAGTACATCTTCACAGCTCCCTGGCTTATCATCTTCCCCGGGTTGACATTGCTTCTGATCTCTGTCGGGTTCAATCTGCTGGGGGACGGGATTCGAGATGTCTTCGACCCGAGGTTGAGGAGATGAGCGTCCAGCAAACCAGGGCGACCGCCGATGTGCTTCAGGTCCGAGGGCTCAAGGTCGATTTCCACACGTACGCAGGCGATGTGAAGGCCCTGGACGGCGTCGAACTGACTGTGAGGAAAGGGGAGCTCCTCGGACTTGTCGGGGAGAGCGGGTGCGGGAAGACTGTGACCGCTCTCTCGATTATGGGCCTGCTCCCTCCCAACGCCGAAGTCCTTGGGGGCGAAGTGCTGCTCGATGGGGTGGACCTTCTGAAGATGTCCAAAGAAGAGATTCGCAAGGTCAGGCTCAAGGATGTGGCCATCGTTTTCCAGGACCCTCTGTCATATCTGAACCCGGTGTTGACGATCGGGTCTCAGATAGAGGAAATCATGGACAGTCAGCCTGAACTGTTCGCTTCGGCGATTCTAAAGAACAGGTTGGAGGAGATAGCCGCTTCACAGCGCGACAAGGGAGGGGCTGAGTTTACGGCCGAGAAGGAACGGCTTAGGTCAGTGGCGGAAGGTAAGGGAAGCCTCAGCGGCCAGGAACGGGGAAAGCTGACCCGGAGTTACATCTTGTCGATAATGAGAGAAGTGAGACTGCCAGAGCCGGAGAAGGTCTTCAGGTCATTCCCGTTCGAACTGTCAGGGGGGATGAGGCAGCGAGTGATGATATCGATGGCGCTGGTGAAGAGGCCCAAGCTCCTCCTTGCCGACGAGATGACGACAGCGCTCGACGTCACAGTGCAGGCGCAGATCCTTCAACTGATCAGGGAGCTGAGGTCCGAGATCGACGCGTCAGTAGTGCTGATCACGCACGACCTCGCGGTCGTTGCGGAAGTCTGCGACAGGGTCGCGGTGATGTATGCCGGTAACATAGTCGAGGTGGCCGAGGTCGGCGAGCTCTTCAAGAACCCGCTGCATCCGTACACACAAGGACTGCTGGCTTCCGTCCCACGAGTGGACTCATCGGCAATCGAGTACCCTTCAATCAAAGGCTCTGTCCCCAATTTGATCTTCCCGCCGACAGGGTGCCGCTTCCATCCGAGATGCTCCAAGGCCTTCGACAAATGCCCACAGGTCAAACCGCTGCTGGTCGAAGTAAAGCCTGGGCATTTCGTCTCATGCCTTCTATAC
>DATDGE010000334.1:0-2904 GCA_036522255.1 Nitrososphaerales archaeon
CGTCGAGAACCCATTTAGTTCCCTCTGCGGAATGAGCCGTTGAGATGCAAGAAACAAGAACAATAGGTCCCATCAGGTCAGGTCCATGGGACATCCTGTCAAACCAAAGCCTCGTAACTTTATTGGCGCTGGTGGGCAGCAGGCGTATGGACGTGAAGGCGCTGCAAGAAAGGACCAAGCTTGCCCCCTCGGCCGTCGGAAATCTTTTGGCATGGCTCCAGAGAGAGTACCTCGTAGAGGTCGTCTCAGGCCTCGAGGGAAACGAGGTCGCCGAGAACGTTCAGCTGACGGACCGCGGCGAGACAGTTTTGGTCGGCATGCTGGAGAAGACGTGCGAGCTCCCCGAGCTGCACTAAGCCAAACCTACCCCGCTTGAAAATTCTTCCGTCCAGGTCAGACCGATTGCGGCTCTGCTACCGTCAGGTCGATGGCAATCTCTGCGATGTCCGACCCGTACTCCGCGACCCGCCTGATGCTTTCAAGCATCAATTTCATCGATGCGACCTGAGCCCCGCTCATCCTTGGGGCGAGGACCTCCCCGCTGATTTTTCCCTCCATCTGGACCACTTCCTTGGACCGAGCAATGGCGTCCTCCGCTAGTTTGCCATCGAGGCGCAGCAAAGCGGCTATCGACCCATCGAAGACCTTCTTAGATAGGGAAGTCATTTCCTGGACTTTCTTTACAGCTCCATCTGAGACGCTCTGAAGATTCGCGGCCTGAGAAGCTATCCCCGCTGCGTGGTCTGCCACCCTTTCTACGCTCTTCACAACCAACCTGTACCCCAGGCAGTCTCTCGTCGACGTGAGCCCAATCTCCTGAATGATCGACCTGTCCCTAACTGCGATGTTGAGCTGTCTGAGCAGGAAATGATAGAACCTGTCGACCTCATCATCCCGTTCAATTACTTCTTCGGCCATCCCGCGGGTTCCTTCTTTCAGGACGCCCACCGAATCGGAGAGCATGCCGCTGGCGATGATGGCCATCCGCTCGAGGGCCTTCTTCAGAGGAAGGTCGACGTATCCCGAAAGGCACTGCGTGAGGATTCCCCCAGACGATTCCTCGATGATTTCCACTCCAACGAGCTTCCTGCGGATCCCTTCTCGAATGAAGTTCCTCAGAGATGAGTCGGCCTTTCCAAGAGTTATTCGGATGGTGTCGTAACCGGCAAGGTAGTAAGATATGAAGTGCCGTAGGAGGAAGTCTTTGTCCAGGCCCTGGGTCGCCTCCAAGGTAGCTTCAGACTTCGCGGTCGCTCTGATATCTCGCCTTGGGACTATGAGCAGGGACGAGTCGGGCTGGATCATCACTGCAACGGGGTCTCTCGCGTGCAGTCCCACATCCCTGACCCAGCTCTTTGGAAGTGAAACCACGAAACTATTACCGCCAGTCACCTGAACTTTCCTGAAGTCAGGCCTCCTCGTTTCTCCCGCCATTCCTGCTCCGTGCACAATAGCCACTATATATCCTTCTCCGACAAACATTCCATATTGAGTTGCAATGACCTCAAGTGCCAGATAGTCCAGTTTGAGTCAGCCATGGGGCCCAGGAGACAACTCAAATCAGGTGGCCGTGCTCATTCTCCCCTTGGAGCCTTCACAAACGCCCATTCGACAAGGACGAAAGGCCATCCACTCTATATTCTATGATTGAGGCCATATTCTCTGTCGGCTACCAATAAATTACCGATTGACGGTGGTTCCTGCTGTAAATACATGCGGCTTTCTAAGAAAAATGCGATCAGCTCAACTCTAACAGCAGCGGTGGTAGTGGTGACGATTCTCCTCGTTGTGGCAGTCATCTACATCGCGAGGCCCTTCGGCAACGGAGGGACCATCACCACCACTATTACGACCACCACCGGTGGCACCACGGGCACGACCCAAACTGCGACAATCACACCCTTGACCTTGCAGGCTGGAGGCTCATCCTTCGTCAACCCCGTTATGCAGGTGTGGGTGGCGGGCTTCTCAGACTTTACGAACGGGGCGGTCAAGACAAACTATCAGGCCATTGGTAGCGGCGCGGGCATAACTGGGATTTTGAAGGGAACATTCGACTACGCGGGGAGCGACGCCCCGGTTGCGTCCTCGGTCTCTGCCAACTACACCGCGGTCAACGGCCCTCTGCTACAGATACCTGAAACACTGGGTGCCGTTGCAATATTCTATAACATCCCCGGAGTCAAAGCAAACCTCAATCTTACCGGGCCAATCATCGCGGACATCTATCTTCAGAAGATAACGTTGTGGAACGACCCAGCCATACGAGCGCTAAATCCGAAGGTAGCAGACCTCAACGCGACAAAGAACATCACGATCATCCCAGTTCATAGATCTGACGGCAGCGGAACGACCTATGCTCTGTCCAACTACTTCACCAAGGTCAGCGGCGACTGGAACGCTTCGGGCAAGGGCTTCGGGACTTCGATCAACTGGCCCGCAAGCGGCGAACTAGGCGGAAAGGGCAGCGCGGGTGTTGCGGTCGCTGTGAGCCAAAACCCCTACGCCGTCGGCTATGCTGACTCCTACTATGCATTCAGCAACAAACTCCTTTCGGCGGCGGTGCAGAACAGCGCCGGAAAGTTCCTGCAGCCCAGTCTGGACGGTGTGGCCTCTGCGGCTTCGGACTTCGCGGCTCAAGTTCAGGCAAACCCGACCTTCTCCATCACCAATGCTCCGGGCGCCAACTCCTACCCAATCTCTACCTACACGTACTTGCTTGTCTGGCAGAACCAGGCCACTCAAGGAAAGGGGAGCGACGTAGCCCAACTATTCTCGTGGATCATAACCCACGGGCAGTCCTATGGTCCTCCACTCTTCTACCCTGCACTTCCAGCCAGTGTCGTGACAATCGACCAGGCGCTGATCGCTAAGATGAACTACAACGGAACTCCATTCATCCAT
>DATDGE010000335.1:0-3182 GCA_036522255.1 Nitrososphaerales archaeon
GACTGAGCTCGTGGAAGACAAATCCGGCACCTACCGTTATCAGGGAGATTCCTACCAGGTAGAGGGTAACGACCAGGTTGAAACCCTGTGCTCCAAGAAGCGAAAAGCCTCCACCTCCTAGGGCGAATGAGAATGCTACTCCCAGGGCGACCCAGGCGATGATGATGTCTCTGATCTCAATTCGGGAAAACACCTTCCCCTGAACCCTTACAGGTGCCTGTTCTGGTGCAGAAGGAGACTGCCAGCTGAAAGAGGTCTGGGTTGGGGCTGTCACCATCCGTCTCTGAGACAAGTCTCCTTTGCACTGGTGCGCTTCGGGAAGACGGTGGTCCGGGCAGAAGGCGCCTCCGCAGTAGTTGCAGACAAAGGGCAGCGCCTCCTCTCTTCCGCAAAATTCACACTTCACGGGTCAAGTTCACCTGAAAGAATCGTAATCCGACCGCCTTCCAATCTATTAAAAACTTGCCCCGGGCTCAAGAATTATGGCCGCGCGGGCGGGAAAAATCAAGAGGTCAAGCTTCTGTGATTGCGAATTTTCGCCTGTGCTACTTTGCTAGCTTGGCGACGAATATCCACAGGAAAGCAGTGATCCCAGCCCAGACCGCACCTAGCTCAGCAAGTTGTGTTCCGGGGAATGGTCCTGCTCTGGTCAGCAAAGCTGCGGCACCCGCACCTGCGAGGGCGCTCCATCCAGCCATCGCTCCAATCCTGATTCGCATTTTGCCTCCAAAGTGCAACGGCCCCAGGGCGGACTCACTCTTCAAAGAGTGATGCTTTGGCCGGTAGATCCCATTGGAATGTCTGCTTGTCGAATCCTGTGATGGCGTGGATTCCTGCGTTGTCGCATCCGGGTGAGTGCTTTCTATCCCCAGCATCGATGAGGAGTCGTTGGCGACCTCGGGCTCTTCGCCGAAATATCCCTCAGGGCTTCCCAGTTCCATTTCGATCTTTGATCGGTCCGATTTCTCCGAGGGTTGGTACCATGAATACGAGTACCTTTCCTGCTTCGAGGCCCGTTTCGGACTTTCTGACATAGAGGTGGATTCCCCGGGCGGATTAATAGGGCTATTTGGCCAAAACCCGAGTGGTACGCTGAGCTTCTATTGATTCGGTTTATGCGAATGACGTTTTCCAGAGGATGCGGGCTTGATGTTCCCGTCCCCGAATCAGGCCTGCTATGGGTTTAGGCTTTACTTAGCAAAGGGAAAAAGCTGTAACAAACTCGGACAGACGAGTCCAAGACTCCAAGAAGTGGCAGTTGAGCTATAGTTCTCTTATCAGGTTCTCGCAGACCGTGCACAGTGGAACAGCCTTCGAGAATCCCCCTAACCTTGTGGACCCTACCCCGAACGCTGGTTTCTTTGAGGCTTCTTCGACCTTCGCAGCTTCCAGCAGACTCTGCTGGATGGAATAATACAGCATCCCTGCGTCCCTGAGGTATCTTATTCCCTCTCCGAGCCTCAGTCCCTCGAACCCCGCGGGCATCGGGCGGTCTGCGGCTGATCCGCGCTTCCCGCCGTTTTGAACCCCAAGCATTCGTCCCGACCTCTTCTCGAATTCCTCCACGCCCTTCAGCAGGATGTCTCTCCGCTTCGCGTCCTTTGGATCGACAGTCAGCTCGCCAATACCTGCTTCTTCCCCCTTCCTGGCCCTGGTCGCTGCTTCTCCGAGGCCGTCAACATAGGACCTTCCAGCGGACTCGACGTCCCCGATGAACGCAATCGTTTGGAATTGTTCCGAGTTCTTCATGACGAACCGGAAGTCCATGCTCTTGAACTGTTCAGGGACACCGACGGTCCAATCTCCCGACATCTTCGCGAAGTTTGCCTTCATGGCAACGACCTTAGCCATGCTCCTGTCGACTTCGGTCTCCACTGGAATGGGCTTTCCTACTGCGTCTCTAACTTCTTCAGGAGTCCTTCCACAGACCCAGCACTTCATCGATTCTCTACTATTTGCCGTCGCTTTCACCCAGGTCCTTCACGACCTCTTCCCAGTCCTCCTTCAATCGGTGCTCGTGCAGGAACCTTCCCCTGTTGTTGTTCTCCTTGGCCGCTGTGGCCGGACCGATCTTCTTGACTAGCTCAACGAATTGAGGCGACCCTTCGACTACTTCAGGCTCTGGGGCAGTTGCGACGGGGGCAGCCTCGACCGCCATAGCCGGTACAGCCTTGGCTGTTTCTGGCTCCTCTTCTGGTTGTGGCGCCGGTGCGCGTTCCTTGGCAGCTGCAGCTGCAGGTGCTCGCTCGGGTGTCCTTCCGCCTTCGCGGCCTGGGACCCGCAACTCCTTGATCAGACTCTCACATACGTTGCACAGGGCGACCTTCGGGTTGCCCGGAACACTGACAAGACCGATGGTCCACTTGGGTTTGGAACTAGCGGCCTTCACTTTCGCAATGTCGAGAAGTTGAGTCTGGAAATCATAGTAGAACATTCCTCCGGCCGCTATGTACTCGAGGCCATCCACCAGCTTGAGGCCTTCAAATCCGACAGGTAGCACTGCGGCACCTGGCCTGGCCTTCTCCTCCTTCGAAAGGTATCTGTGCCACTTGCCTTCGAACAGCTCAAGGGCCCTCGTGAGAGATTCACTCTCATTCTTGTTCAGCGTTGCGACTGAAACGTTCCCCAGAGCCCCGTCTCCCTTCTTTAGGCTGTTTGAAGCATCTCCAAGCCAATCGAGCATGAGTTTCTTAGCGTCGATCAACTCTCCCAGCACGTCAATTACCCTAAACTGGTCGGCGTTGTTGGTCACGAACGTGAAGTCCATGTCCTTGAACTCCCTCGGTATTGACCTCCTCCAGACGGCTACGGACTCAAGGAACTTCGACCTGAACCAGGCGATTTGGCTGATCTGTTTCTTGATCTCACCTTCCTCGGGTGTCTCGGCATCCAGAGAAGACTGGATCTCCTCGGCGGACCTACCACATACCCAGCATCTAGACGCTTCCGGCATTGTTCTTCAGGAAGTGGGTGAGTTAATTAAAGTCTATTTTCCGTTTTGGGAGTATCTAGGGGGGGTTTTCTTCCATATCGTCCTAGACCACACAACTGGACTAGACAACCAGATTAGAAATGAATCTTAAGAACGAATCCTCCCTAATAAACCACAGAATTGGCCCGTCCTTTGAGCTACTACGGCTTCGAAGTTGTCGTCACGCTGAACTCGCACGAAGGGGCCCCTT